>CALUMM010000038.1 GCA_944321755.1 uncultured Alistipes sp. | reverse complement strand
TATCAGTAATAATCTTCGCAAAGATATTAAAATCAATGCCTTGCAGAGATTTTATCCTACTTTTTGTCGACTAAACCCAAATCTCGGATTCAACTCGAAAGTCCAACAAAGCCGCAAGGCCCAAAACACCATGAAAACCGTCGCAAAGCAATTTGCTGGCGGTTTTTTCGTGGCAGGTCGTGGCGTGCAAAAACAGGGCCGACGGCGTCCATCCAAATAAACAAGGCGATTCCATCCGGACTATTGTCCCGAATCGCCTTTTTTCCCTATCTTTGAAAGAAAAATCCCGCCATGAGAATCTCTCCCGACCACATCGTCTCCCTCCAACCCGAGGAAATCTTCGTTTTCGGAAGCAACCTCGCCGGAATGCACGCCGGAGGCGCCGCACGGATCGCCTGCCAACTATTCGGCGCCGTCTGGGGACAAGGTGTCGGACTCCAGGGACAAAGTTACGCCATTCCAACCATGCAGGGTGACGTCGAGACCATTAAACCCTATGTCGACGAATTCATCCTGTTCGCAAAACAGAATCCCCGCTTGAAATTCCTCGTCACCGAGATCGGATGCGGAATCGCAGGCTTTACTCCCGAAGAGATCGCCCCGTTATTCGAAGAGGCCAAAACCGTGGAGAATATCGCCCTGCCCCGACGCTTCTGGGAGGTGCTGAACCGTTGACCGACAAAATCAATACAATCCCGAAGCACAGAACCTCGGAACCCCACAACTCCCGAACGGCCCGAACATCCCGAACATCCCGAACATCCTGAACATCCCGAAAAACCCGAAAAACCCGGACGGCCGCCGGTTTAAGCCCGGCAGACTACTCCCCGACCAGGGCGTGACGATAACCCGGAATCCTGTCCCAGTCTCCCCGCGTAAAGTCCGGAACGGCAACCGGAGCGCTGTTATGCTCCAGCGACAAGGCCGTCAAAGCCCCGATGCACGACCACTCGGCCGCATCGTAAACGTCCTGGTCCAACGGCAATCCGTTGCGCAGGCAGTAGATCAACCGGTAGTCCATGATGAAGTCCATGCCGCCGTGGCCGCCCACCTCCCGGGCCTGCGACTCCAGTTCCTTCGTGATCGGATGTTTGTACTGCTCCATCAACGCCTTGCGGACCTCCTCCGGAACAAAACTGTGCGCACTCAGATTTTCGTGGTCCGGAACCCCCGTATCGGAGAGTTGTTCCGGTTCGAAGGCGTAGCCCTCGATCGGATATTTGTTCGCAAAACCCTTCGTGCCCGTCACCTGGTACATCCTGCTGTACGGACGAGGCGTATAGACGTTATGCTCCAGCAGGATCGTGCGGCCCCGTTCGGTCTTGATCAGCGTCAGCGTCTGGTCGCCGTTGGCGAACGTCTCCGCACCCATCTTCTCCCGGGCAAGCGCCAGTCCGTTGACCGACGGCGTGTCCATCGACACCAGGTAGCGCATCCGGTCCCCGCGATGGATGTCGAGCAGCTGGCACGCCGGGCCCAGTCCGTGCGTGGCGTAGACGTCGCCCCGGTGCTGCTGGTTGAAGTCCAGCCGCCAGTTCCCCTGGTAGTAGTCCCAGAAGGGTTCCAGATTGTGGATATAGGAGCCTTCGGCATGGAGAAGCTCCCCAAAAAGGCCCTGTTGCGCCATGTTCAGCGTCGTCAGTTCGAAGAAGTCGTAGACGCAGTTTTCGAGCATCATGCAGTGGCGCTGGGTCTGTTCGGCGGTATTCACCAGCTGCCAGCACTCCTCCAGCGAGGTGGCTGCCGGGACCTCCACGGCGACGTGTTTGCCGCACTGCATGGCATAGACCGCCATCGGAACGTGCAGCTGCCACGGCGTACAGATATAGACCAGATCGAGGTCCTCGCGTTCGCAAAGCCCCTTCCACCCCTCTTCCCCGCTGTACGGGGCGGCCGTCGGAAGGCCCCGGCGTATCAGGATCGCCTGCGCACTGTCGACCCGTTCGGGGTAGAGGTCGCAAAGGGCCCGGATCGAGACCCCTTCGAGGTGGGTGAAGCGCTCCACGGCGCCCGGACCCCGCATCCCCAGACCGATGAAGCCCACACGAACCGTATCCATCGGTGCCGTCCGAAGACCCAGGACGGAGCGTTGACCTTCGGCCCGGGCCGGAGCCTCCGGAACAAGAATGCCGTCGACAATCCGAAACTCCTTCGATCCGCAGGCCGAGAGCAGCAGGCCCGCGACAAAACCCCAGAAAATCATCTGTTTTTTCATCTTTCAAACCGTTTGGTGCAGTAGGACAAAAATAGAAAATATTTTGAAATATGGACACGTTTGACTACTTTTGCGCTCATAAAAATCTCCTTCCATGTTGCGCAGATTTGCAGCGGTGATTCTTTCGGCCATTCTGCTCGCCCCGGGGTGGCTCGGGATCTCGGGAATGACGCTCTTCGCGGGGCTCGTGCCCCTGCTGTGGATCAGCGACTCCTGCCAGGATTCACGACGCGGCTGGTGGAGCATGTTCGGGTGGGCGGCGCTCGCTTTCGCCCTCTGGAACATCCTGACCGTTTGGTGGATCTGGTTCGCAACGCCCGTCGGACCCGTGGCCGCGACCCTCGCCTCCACAACCGTGAATCTTTTCGCCTTCATGCTCTTCCATACCGTCTCCAAAAAGGCGCACAAGGCCCTCGCCTACGTCACCCTCGTCTCGGCATGGATTGCAGCCGAATACTGGTACACCGTCGGCGACTTCTCCTGGCCCTGGCTCATCCTCGGAAACGGATTCTCACACGAAGTCTGGGCCGTACAGTGGTATGAATACACCGGGGTGTTCGGAGGTTCGCTCTGGGTGCTGGTGGCCAACATCCTGATCTTCGAGGCCTGGAAAGAGCGCCGCAACCTCCGGAAATGGATCGCCCCGGCCCTGGCCGTCGGACTGCCGATCATCGCATCGCTTATCATCCGCAGCAGTTGGAACCAACCCGACGAGGGGACGGTCCGCGTCAGCATCATCCAGCCCAACGTGGACTGTTACGACAAGTTCCACGGCGATGCGGAACGTCAGGAGCACAACATCCTCGACCTGCTCGCACAGGTGCCGCAGGATGCGCAGTTCATCCTGCTGCCCGAAACCGCCGTCCCGGGATACTACCGCGAACCGGTCCTGAGCGACTCCCCGTGGAGCGACGGACTCCCGGGGGCATTCTGGGAACAACTCACCGACTCGCTCCGCAGCCGTCATCCGAACGCCCTGCTCATCGCCGGAACCAACACCATCCGCAGCTATCCCGCCGGTGCCCAGACCGAAACGGCACGGCCCGACCGCTTCGGAAACGGATACTACGACGTCTTCAATACGGCTGTCGGGCTCGACTCCGCAGGGAAGATGCAACTCCACCACAAGGGCCGACTGGTCATCGGCGTCGAGAATACCCCCACGTGGGTATTCGACGTGCTGCGCTTCCTGGTCATCGACCTCGGAGGCGTCGTCGGACAGATCGGAAAGGGTCTCCACGGAACGGCTTTCGAACACAACGGCGTCACGGTCGGACCCGCCATCTGTTACGAAGGCCTCTACGGCGATTTCTACGGCGATTTCGTGCGGCGCGGGGCGCAGTTCATGGCCATCATCTCCAACGACGGATGGTGGGGAGACACCCCCGGATACAAGCACCTCTTCTCCATCTCACGTCTGCGCGCCATCGAACACCGCCGCGCCATCGCCCGCTCGGCAAATACCGGGAAATCCGGATTCATAACCCCACGCGGCGAGGTCGGCGAAACCCTCGGATGGGAGAAGCGGGGCCTCCTCTCCGCCGCCGTGCCGCTCAACTCCGAAACAACCTTCTACACCCGATACGGCGACTATCTCGCACGAATCGCCGAGTATGTCCTGCTGCTCTCGCTGCTCTACTTCGTCGCCTACCGCGTCAAACGAAGGAACCATCTCGTGAAATAAATCCATCTTGCTGTCATGAACTATAATCAGACTCTCGAATTCCTCTTCCAGTCGCTGCCCGCCTTCGAAACCCAGGGCGCAACGGGATATAAACCGGGATTGGAGCGCATCTCCGCATTCTGCCGACACATCGGAAACCCCCAGCGGAACTTCTTCACGATCCATGTCGCCGGAACAAACGGAAAAGGCTCCGTCGCTCACATCATCGCTTCGGTGCTCCAGCAGGCCGGGTATCGAACCGGACTATTCACCTCGCCCCACCTCGTCGATTTCCGCGAACGGATCCGCGTCGACGGCGAGATGATCCCCAAACAGAAGGTCGTCAACTTCGTCGACAAGCACCACGACAAGATGGTCGAACTCGAACTCTCGTTCTTCGAAATGACCGCAGCCATGGCCTTCGACTACTTCGCCCAGAGCGATGTCGAAGTCGCCGTCATCGAAACCGGACTCGGAGGTCGGCTCGACGCCACGAACATCATCGTCCCGATCCTCAGCATCGTCACCAACATCGGGCTCGAACACACCGCCCTGCTGGGCGATACGCTCCAGAAAATCGCTGCCGAAAAGGCCGGAATCATCAAGAAAAGCATCCCGGTGATCGTCGGAGAGGCCGACAACCGCTACGACGAAGTCTTCGAACAGGTCGCTGCAGCCAACAAGTCCCGCGTAATCTATGCCGAAAAGGCCTTTCTCTGCGAAGAACAGCATCCCGAAGGGGAACACCAGCGCTTCCGGCTCCGCAGAACCCGCGACGACCAGGCCTTCGAGGTGGAACTCGACCTGCAGGGAGACTACCAGCGCCGCAATATCGTGACGGCATCCGCCGCCGTGGATTTCCTCCACGAAGAGACCCCGCTGACGATCTCCCGCCGCGCCTATCTCGAAGGCATGAAAAATGCCGCCGCAAACACCTCGCTGATGGGACGCTGGCAGAAGCTGGCAGAAGCTCCCCTCACCATCTGCGATACCGGGCACAATGCCCACGGAATCGCCTGGGTCGCCCGACAGCTCAAGGAGACGCCACACCGGGAACTCTACTGCATCATCGGATTCGTCCGCGACAAGGATCTGGCGCACATCCTCCCGCTGCTGCCCCACGACGCACACTACATCTTCACGCAGGCCCGTTCCGAGCGGGCCCTCCCGGCCGCCGACCTCACCGCCAAGGCCGCCATTTACGGATTGCACGGTGAAACCGTCGAGCAGGTCGCCGACGCCCTGGCCCGCGCCCGGGAACTGGCCTCCCCCGAGGATATGATCTTCATCGGAGGAAGCACCTACGTCGTGGCAGAAGCCCTGTAAATCCAGGAGGTTGGCGGCGAGCATTCGTCTCCCACCGCGTCTGGAGAGAGGGGGGGGGCTACGCCCGGGTTCGGAACCCCGGAATGAAAGCGCCCGGAACCGATTGGTTCCGGGCGCTTTGCGTCAGGCCTGGCCCATCTTGGGACCCGTATCCGGAATCGGAGTCGGGGTCGGAATCTCGATCTTGCCCACGTTGCTCTCGTAACGGACGATGTTGTCCTGCAACGAGCGCAACAACCGTTTGGCATGTTCCGGCGTCAGGATGATGCGACTCTTGACCCGCGCCTTCTGCACCCCCGGAAGCACCGTCGCAAAATCGATGATGAATTCCGAGGTCGAGTGCGATATGATCGCCAGATTCGAGTAGTGACCCTGGGCCACCGCATCGTCCAACTCCAGATCGATGCCGAATTGTTTCATCTCTGCCATCTCCTTCGGTAAATTGGTTTTTGCAAAATTAACCGCTTTGACGCTCCGATATGCAAGTCTAAAACCAAAGTTTTCGATATTTTATCAACAATACCCGCCAATCGAACAATCCGACCATCTGTTTTTTTATCTTTCCATGCCGCAGATGTTGCGGCTTTTTCGTATCTTTGTCATCTAAAAAACCGTACTCCGACAAAATGGCATTCGAGATCCTTGAAACCCTGTTCCGGGGTATCTGCGTCGGCGTGGCCGCCTCAATTACCGTCGGCCCCGTCGCCGTACTGTGCATCCAGCGGACTCTATCCAAAAACAGACGCTCGGGGATCATTTCCGGTATCGGCGTCGCCTGCGCAGATACATTCATGGCCATGATCGCCCTGTTCTTCTACTCCATGCTCCAAACCCAGATCGAACAGTACAATACGCTCCTGCGCGTCATCGGAGGCATATTCGTCGTTATCGTCGGCGTTTTCATATTCGCCCAGAACCCCGTCCCCCAAATCCGAAGAAACCGCGCCGGAAAAACATCTCTCTGGCAGGACTTCGTCTCCATCTTCGGACTCACCATCGCAAACTTCATCATGGTGGTCCCCTATATCCTCGCATTCTTCGCCGTATTCAAAATTTCCGGCGGCGAAATGACAGACCATACCGTCGGCGGGTTTTTCCGCGCACTGGTCGTCATCGCTGGGTTCTTCTGCGGAGCCGCGGCTTGGTGGACTTTCCTCGCCTGCGTCATCAACCTCTTCCGCCGGAAATTCAGACCCCGGCACATGCTCACAATCAACCATGTCGCTGGGCTGATCATCGGTATACTCGGTATTTACACCATATTATCCACCTTCTTTGACATATTCCCAAATGTCGGTCACTAAACAAATCCCTAAAATCATAATCGCCGTCGACGGATTCTCCTCCTGCGGAAAAAGCACATTCGCAAAGGCTATCGCCGCACGGCTCGGATACATCTTTATCGATACCGGCGCCATGTACCGCGCCGTAACCCTCCATGCCCTCGCCCACGGGGCAATCCAATCCGGAATCGTCGATGAAGAGGCCGTCGTCAAACTCCTCCCGGAAATCTCCATCTCCTTCCGCTTCAACCCGGAACGCGGGGCCAGCGATATCTACGTAAACGGTGACCTGGTCGAAGGTAAGATCCGAACCATCGAGGTCTCGAACTGCGTAAGCCAGGTCAGCGCCATCCCCGAAGTGCGGCAGAAACTCGTCGCCATGCAGCAGGAGATGGGAAAACGCCGCGGCGTCGTCATGGACGGCCGGGATATCGGAACCGTCGTATTCCCGGATGCCGAACTGAAACTCTTCATGACCGCAGATCCCGCCGTAAGGGCACAGCGCCGATACAAGGAGTTGCAGGAGAAGGGAATGCCGGTCTCGCTCGAAGAGATCGAACGAAACGTCCGCGAACGCGACAAGGCCGACATGAGCCGCGCCGTCTCGCCGCTCCGGCAGGCCGACGACGCCATCGTACTGGACAACAGCCACATGACCGTCGAGGAGCAGATGGCGTGGTTTCTGGAAAAATTCAACGAAATCACCGCCCGGCAGGCCGGATGCTGAGAAGGGGGCAGGCCGGAGGACAAAGTGAAAAAACGATCACCATGCGTATCGAAATAGACGACAAATCGGGTTTCTGCTTCGGGGTGGTCCGCGCGATCACGCAGGCCGAACAGGCCCTGGCCGACGGCGGAACGGTATACTCCCTCGGGGATATCGTGCACAACAGGATCGAGGTCCAGCGCCTCGAACGCCTCGGGCTGAAGACCGTGACCCATGCCGAAATGCCCGCAATCGCCGGAGGTCGTCTCCTGATCCGCGCCCACGGAGAACCCCCGACCACCTATGAAGAGGCACGGAATTTGGGAATCCGCGTCATCGATGCCACCTGTCCGGTCGTGGCCCGGCTCCAGCGCCGCGTCATGCAGGCCCATGCGGAGATGCGGCCCCTCGGCGGGCAGGTCGTCATCCTCGGAAAACGGGGACACGCCGAAGTCGTAGGACTCACAGGCCAGGTTCAGGACCCCACGATCGTGATCGAAAGCGCCGACGACCTCCGGACCATCGATTTCAACCGCCCGATCCACTTCCTCTCCCAGACCACCCAGAGCATCGCGCTCTTCGAAGCGCTCGGCGCCGAGATGAAACGACGGGCTGCGGATCCCGAACAGGTCCGGATCGACGATACGATCTGCCGCCAGGTCGCCAACCGCGAACAGTATCTCACGCAGTTCGCCAGACGGTTCGACGTCGTGGTCTTCGTCTGCGGGCGCAAGTCCTCGAACGGAAAGGTGCTCTCCGAAGTGTGCCGCAGGGCCAACCCCCGGACGCACGTCGTCGAAGAGGCCGCGGAGATCGAACCCCGCTGGTTCGAGGAGGCGGAAAGCGTCGGGATTTGCGGCGCAACCTCCACGCCCGGATGGCTCATGCGCGAGGTCGCGGACCGAATCGCCGCATGTGCGAAAAAATAGACGGCCCGAAACCCGCGATCCGGATCTCCGAAGGCGGTCCTTGCAACAACAAAGGTCCCCAGACCCGGACAGGATCTTACGAAAAACCTGAAAAACAACGAACTAACGCCACTTGTCATGAAATACTTCATTCGCTCGTTAAAATATTTCTGCGCCCTGTGCGTTCTATGTGCAGCGATCATGTATCTGAACCGCCTCGCAGGAACCGCACGACTCTCCATCCCGGAGACCCTCTACGTGATGTTCCACACCCCGAGGGGAATGCTGCTGCCCGGAGCGATCCTCCTGCTCGCGGCATTCTACCCCAAATTCGGATTCATCGTGCGGCAGGTCGAGGGCGATGTCGTCGAAAACCGCGAACAGATCCTCAACGCCTTCCGATCCGAAGGTTTCTCGCTCCGCAGCGAAGCCGACGGCGTGATGACCTTCCGCGCAGACAACTGGGGCAAAAAAATCTCGCTGCTCGGGGAGGATGAGATCAAGGTCGAACAATACGGACAATGGATCCGGATCGAGGGCATTCGGCGCGGCGTGGCCCGCGTACAGTACCGGCTCGATTCGTATCTCAATATGATCGGACACCATGAATAGAAAATACCGCCCGCTGGCCGCCGCAACCCTTGTCGCCGCAGCTGCCATCACGATCTTCGCCGCCCGGAACGACTTCGGACTCGGTCGGAACATGGAGATCACCGTCAACATGATGCGCGAACTCGCGCTCAACTACGTCGACGAGGTCGATCCCGACAAACTGATGGAGGGGGCCGCTGCCGGAATGGTCAGCGACCTCGACCCCTACACCGAATACATCCCCGAAAAGGGAATGCAGGATTTCGAGATCCTCACCACCGGCAAGTACGGCGGAATCGGGGCACTCATCCGCCAGAAGGAGGATTATGTCCGCATCGCACAGCCCTATCAGGGCTCGCCCGCCGACCTCGCAGGTCTCAAGATCGGAGACAAGATCCTGGCCATCGACGGCAAGGACGCCAAAGGTTTCACCACCGAGCAGGTATCCTCCCGCCTCAAGGGTG
The DNA here is from genome assembly GCA_944321755.1 of uncultured Alistipes sp. Lineage (GTDB taxonomy): Bacteria > Bacteroidota > Bacteroidia > Bacteroidales > Rikenellaceae > Alistipes. The sequence continues at coordinate 16,283 of CALUMM010000038.1, read as the reverse complement.
AGCCCGGAAGCAAGGTCCGCGTCGAGGTCGAACACCTCGACGGCTCGAAACAGACCGCCCTCATCCGCCGCGAACGAATCGCCATCCCCGGGGTGCCCTATGCCGGATGGGTCGCCGACGGAATCGGGTACATCCGCCACAGCGACTTCACAGAAGGGTGTTACGAGGAGATGAGGGCCGCCGTCGAACGCCTCCGGAAGGAGGGCGAACTGAAGGGACTCATCCTCGATTACCGCTCGAACGGTGGCGGAATCATGCAGGAGGCCGTCAAGATCCTCGGCATGTTCGTCCCCAAAGGCACCGAGGTCGTCAGCACCAAAGGCCGCTCCGAAGACTCGAAGCAGGTATTCCGAACCAATACCGAACCCGTGCTCCCGGACCTGCCGCTCGTCGTCCTCGTGAACGGAAGCTCCGCCTCGGCCGCCGAAATCGTCGCCGGAGCCCTCCAGGACCTCGACCGCGCCGTGCTGATCGGACAGCGAAGCTTCGGAAAGGGGCTCGTACAGTCGACAAAACCCCTCGGCTACAACACCATGCTCAAACTCACCACCGCCAAATACTACATCCCCTCGGGCCGCTGCATCCAGGCCATCGACTACTCCCATTCGCAGGAGGGAGATATCCGCACGGTCCCCGACTCGCTGATCTCCGAGTTCTCGACCCGCGCCGGACGAAAGGTCTACGACGGGGGCGGGATCATGCCCGACATCCGCACCGAACCCGAATACATCTCCCGCTTCGCCATGACGCTCTATGCCATGGGGTTCATCGAGGATTTCGGAGACGAATACACCCGCCGAAATCCCGGGCAGGACATCGATATCCGCACCTTCTCGATCTCCGACCAGGACTACGCCGACTTCGCGGAGTTCATGAAGGACAAAAAGGTCCCCTACGAGTCGGATACCCGACGCGCCCTCAAAGCCTTGAAAAAGGCCGCTGACGAGGACCTGTTCGCCGATCTGAAGGAGAAGTTCGAAAAGGTCGAGGCCGAATTGAAGGACGACACCCAGACCAATCTCGAAACCTACCGCGAACAGGTCATCGGAACGATCAACAACGATATCGTAATGCGCCACGGATACCAGGCCGGCGTGATCGAACACTCGCTCCCCGAAGATACCGAAGTGCTGCGCGCCATCGACATCCTCAACAACCCGCAGGAGTATAACCGGATCACCTCCGAACAGGACACCGCCCGGAAATAACCGGAAACAAAACGTTCGCAGAGATGAAATTCCATGCCCAGAAATTCGCCTTCCGGAACCGGCTCGTCGTCATCGTCATCGGCGTCTCGCTCGGAGCCCTCTCCCTGCTCTACACCAACGACATGGCCCGGAAACTCAAGGGAAAGGAGCAGCATGACGTCGCGCTCTGGGCCCACGCCATGGAACGTGTCAGCCGAGATATCATGGGAACCATTCAGGACCCGCTCGTCGCCGACATCATGTCCAACGGGAACAACATCCCCTTCATCATCACCAACGAGAACCTCGAAGTCATCAATTCGCACCTCGTCCCCGAGAAGATCATCGACCACCCCGACCGGCTCCGCAGGCAGATCGAGAAATTCATGGCCGAAAACCAGCCCATTCCCGTGCGGTTCCGGTTCTCCTCGGAGCATTATCACCTGATCTTCTACGGAAAATCCGCCCTGCTCAAGTCGCTCTACTACTTCCCCTATATTCAGATCCTCGTCATCACGGCTTTCGTCGCCCTGGGGTTCGTCGCCTTCCGTTCGTCGAAGCACGACGAGCAGAACCGAGTCTGGATCGGACTCGCCAAGGAGACCGCACACCAACTCGGAACCCCGACATCGTCGCTGCTCGGGTGGATCGAGTACCTCCGCTCCCAGGATATCGACCAGACGGCCGTCGAGGAGATGAACAAGGACCTCACCCATCTGATGAAGATCACGGACCGATTCTCCAAAATCGGATCCGAAACGCCCCTCACCCCCGCGAATATCAACGAGGTGGTCGGAGAGTCGGTCATGTACTTCCGCAAGCGGATCCCGCGCAACGTCACGCTCGACTACAACGGACTGGCCATCGCCCCCGTGCAGGCAAACATCAACGCCGCCCTGTTCGAATGGGTCGTCGAAAACCTCATGAAAAACTCCCTCGACGCCCTGCAGGGCCACGGAGCCATCGACGTGCGCATCTCCTCGGACGACAAGTATGTCATGATCGACGTCAAGGATACCGGAAAGGGAATTCCAAAAAGCAACTGGAAACGGATCTTCGAACCGGGATTCACCACCAAAACCCGCGGATGGGGACTCGGGCTCTCGCTCTCGCGCCGCATCGTCGAGGAGTATCACCAGGGTAAGATCGCCGTCATCGACTCCGAAATCGGGAAGGGTACCACCATCCGGATTACCCTCAAACGCACCTTTGCAGGATGATGCAGCCTCAGGAACATATGCGGCCCGGAGTTGCGGACGCCCGGCTCGAAGGTGATTCGGCACACGGCACGGCGAATGTCATACCGGGGCCGGATTCGGTGCGGAACGGCGCAAATTCGATCCGACGCGAAATCCAGGAAGCGATCCGGCGCGACGGTACGGAGGCACTCCGATACGAGAAGGCCGGGGCGGCGCGGGAAGGCGCGGATTTGCTCCGATACGAGACGGCCGGGGCGGCGTGGAAAGGCGCAGATTCGCTCCGATACGAGACGGCCGGGGCGGCGTGGAAAGGCGCAGATTCGCTCCGATACGAGACGGCCGGGGCGGCGTGGGAAGGTGCGGATTCGCTCCGATACGGAGAGGCGGATTCGCTGCGCGGCGAAGGAGATTCCATCCTCCCCGCGTCGGCAGATTCGTTGTGCGGCGGAGCAGACGGCGGAGCCTTTGCCGATGCGGAAGCTCCCATCCCCTCTCCCTGGCGCGACACCACGGAAACAGCCCTCTTCGGCCAGGAATCCTGCGCCGTACAGCCCGAACGCTTCGAACGGCACGACAATGCGTCCCTGACCGAAAATGCCGTATTCCAGGGCTTCGTGCTCCTGCTCGCCGCAACCTACGCCACACTCCTGTACCGGAATCTCGGAGACGTAAAAACACTCCTGAAACGGATCTCCCGCGACAATACCTCCGGAGAACGGCTCTCCGAAGAACCCGGAGGAAACAGTTTCTCCCGCTTCCTGAACGTCACAACGGCAATCGGAATGCTCTTCATGGGGGTTATCGTCGTCAAGTACGGAGATACGCTCATGACACCCCGGTTCGGCCAGACTCTCTCCCACGGCGCCGTCCTCGCACTCAGCCTCCTCGCTACGGCGGCCTGGTGCGCCGTGGTGCTCTTCCAGTCCTCCCTGATCCGGATCTCCGGAGCCATCACCCTCTCCCAACCTTTCACCTCACATCTCGCCCTCCTCCGGAAAACATACTTCGCCCTGGCCGTCATCATCACATCCCCGACTCTCCTCCTATTCGCCCTGTGCCCTCGCGGCACCGGTGGAGTCTGGTTCTTCGTCGGAGCCGTGGAATTGATCATTACGGCCGTTTTATACCTTAAGGAATCCCTGAATCTCTTTATTTCTAAAAAAATTTCGATTTTGCATTGGTTTTTGTACCTTTGCACCGTGGAAGTCTTCCCAATCAGCCTCTTATGGCTCCTTGCGGCAAGATGAACACCACTTAAGACAACCCTAAACATCCGTAACGTTGAAAGTAAAGAGCGTATTGGTTTCACAGCCCAGGCCCGCTGTCATCGAAAAGTCCCCGTTCTACGAACTGGCCCAGAAATACCAGGTCGAGGTGGCGTACAAGCCGTTTATCCGGGTAGAAGGCGTATCCCTGAAGGAGTTCCGCGCCCAAAGAGTCGAAATCCTGTCCCACTCCGCCGTCATCTTCACTTCCCGGACTACCGTCGACAGCTTCTTCCACATCTGCGAAGAGGCCCGCATTTCCGTGCCCGAAACCATGAAGTACATCTGCCAGACCGAAGCCGTGGCACTCTATCTCCAGAAGTACATCGTTTACCGGAAACGTAAAATATCATTCGCCGACGGATCATTTACCTCCCTCGTCGAACTCATCATCAAACACAAGGAGGAGAAATTCCTCCTCGCCCTGAGCGAACCCCACAAACCCGAACTCCCCGAAACGCTCGCAAAACTAAAACTCGCCGTCGATCCCGTCATCCTCGCTCGGACCGTCGCCAGCGACCTCGAAGCCCTCAAAATGGAGGAGTACGACCTGTTGGCCCTCTACTCCCCGTCGGACGTGAAGGCCCTCGTCGAAAAGTTCGGAACAGAAGGACTGCCCCCCGTCGCCGTTTTCGGCGAGGGAACCCTGAAGGCGGCGCTCGAAGCCGGAATAACCGTCCTGGCCAATGCCCCCACGCCCGAGGCGCCCTCGATGGTGAAGGCCATCGACCTCTTCCTCCTGAAGGTCCGCAATGGAGAGGAGATCACCCCCGTGGAGCTGGTGACCGATGCCCGCAAAGAGGAGTTCATCCGCACCCAGCAGCATAAACTCGCCAAAAAAAGCCGCGTGCGCCGCGCCCCGGCCCCGGAAACCCGAAAATAAGAGGTCCTAAACCGACTCCCGAAGAGCCGGTCCCTGACGCAAAAAACAACGAAAATGGCTACGCACTCGCTCCCCCGCAATGAAAGACTGCGCTCGCTGGGGGCAGTGCGCAGACTTTTCGAGGCCGGAGAGAGCGGCTTCATCTTCCCGTTCCGGTACGTCTGGTTCGCAGAACCCGATACGGAACGAAGCGTCGAAGTGCTCTTCTCGGTCCCCAAAAAGTTCCACAAACGAGCCAACAAACGGAACCTCCTCCGCCGCAGAACCAAGGAGGCCTACCGTCTGCAAAAGCAGATCCTCACAGAAGGTCGCCCCCTGAATCTCGATCTCGCTCTCATCTACGCTTCCAAGGAACCCCTCTCCGCAAAAAGTATCGCTCATGCCGTCCACCGGATTCTGGAATCGATTGCCGGGAGTCTGTAAACGGATCTGTGCCTGGCCGCTGATTCTGCTCGTGCGCTTCTATCAGCTCTGCATATCGCCCCTCACGCCGCCTTCGTGCCGCTTTACCCCCACCTGCTCGCAATATGCACTCGAAGCCCTGCGCAAATACGGACCCCTCAAGGGACTCTGGCTCACCCTGCGACGACTGGCAAAATGTCACCCCTGGGGCGGAAGCGGGTACGATCCCGTCCCGTAATCCCCAAAACCCGGCCCGAAAAGAGAGGCTATGATGCCAGGTAATGATGCCAAAAGAGACACAAAAACGGCCGACCTGAAGACAGATCGGCCTGAAAAGTTGCGTCACTCCCACTAATCTCAAATTCATTTACCTGATAGGGACAAAGGTCGCTGTCTTTCCCGAGAAAAACAATCCCGACCCCAACTGTTCGGATCGAAATTTCCGAAAACCCAAATATCGACACCCGCTCCGGCTCTTCCCCGGCTTCTCCGACGCTCCCCGGCTCTTCCCCGGCTCCTCCCCGGCTCCTCCGACACTCCCCGGTTCCCTCCGGCCCCCCCCCGGCCCGCTCCGGCCCGCTCCGGCCCGCTCCGGCCCGCTCCGTCGGCCGCAGGGCAATCAATCGCGGAGATCGGGGCAGTGTTCCGACCGGGTTTCGAACTCCAGCGTCGCATGGCAGATGCCGGAATCGGCCGCCAGCGCCTTCAGATCCCGCTTGATCCGTTCCAGCTCCGAGAAGTCCGACAGAACAACATGGGCTGTCAGGGCATTTTCGGTCGTGCTGAGCGCCCAGACATGGATGTGATGGACGGCCCGGACCCCCGGGACCGTTCCCATCCGCCGCTCCAGGTCCGCGACGTCGATCCCCGCAGGAACCCCGTCCAACGAGAGCCGCAGGCTGTCGCGCGTCAGCGACCACACCGATGCCACGATCACGCCCGCAACCGCCAGACCCACGATCGGATCGATCAGCGTCCAACCCGTCCACGAAATCACCACGCCCGAGACCAGAACCCCCACCGAAACCAGGGCGTCGGCAGCCATGTGCAGGTAGGCACCCTTGACATTCAGATCCCGCTCCTTGTCCTTCAGGAAGAGCCACGCCGTGAAGCCGTTGACCGCAACGCCGATCCCCGCCGTCCAGGCAATCGCCCCGCCGGCAACCGCTTCCGGATGCAGCATCCGGCCGATACTCTCCGTAACGATCACCCCCACGGCGATCAGCAGGATCACCGAGTTGAGCAGCGAAATCAGCACCGTGCTCTTTTTATAACCATAGGTATATTTCGGGGTGGCGTGCGCCTGCGCCAACCGGAAGGCCAGCATCGCCAACAGCAGGCTCGCCACGTCCGAGAGGTTGTGGCCCGCATCCGAAAGAAGACCCATCGATCCGTACCAGAGCCCCACGGCAAACTCCACGACGACAAAGCCCGCATTCAGGGCAATCCCCCACAGAAAGGCCCTGTTCAGTGACGATACCGCCGGGTGATGGTGATGATGATGGTGGTGGGGGTGGGAATGAAGTTCAGGTTCGGGTGTCATGGCTTGCTTATGATTCGGGCAGGGTTTCCTTGATTTCGGAGAGCTCGACCAGTTTGTTCACAATGGCGTAGATCGTCAGACCCGCCGCCGAGTGGATCTGCAGCTTCGCGGCGATGTTCCGCCGGTGCGTGATGACCGTATGCGCCGAAATACAGAGCGCATCGGCAATCTGCTTGTTCGTCATCCCCTTCACCACGCAGACGATGATCTCCTTCTCCCGCGTGCTCAGCGGTTCGGGTTTCGCCAGACGCGGGCCCGTTGCCGCCAACCGCTCCACCGCAGGAATGAAGATCTCATCCTCCACGGCGTTGTGCGACGCCAGCTCCTGTTCGCACGTGAAGATGTCGAACAGCACGCCGTTCAGTTGGTTCGTGCTCCCCGAAGGGTAGTATTTGATGATGATGTTCTTCAACTCACGCAGCTTCGCATCCACCTGGTCGTGCTGCCGGCGGAAGATATCCATCGAATAGGTCGTGTTCTTCTCCCCCGCAAGCAGCGACTCCACATACGGAAAGACCGTTTGCTCCTCGTAGGCCATGTGACGCTGGACCTCGGCCACGTACTCGTCGAAAAAGCGCATGATGGCAAACGATACGTCGCTCTGCGAGCAGTCCACCGCCTCGATCAGCTTGCGGCGGATCGCCGGAAGCCGGAAGTCCAGAAAATAGCCGTGCGAATTGTGCAGGTAGTCCGTCAGGGCCCGGACCGAAACCTCGCCGGCCAGCTCCTCGCCGTTGCCGAAGTTCATCAGCAGGTTCACAACCGCCAGGAACGTCGCCGTATCGACCTGGTTGTCCGCACAAACCTCCGCAATCGTCTTGTCCCCGAAGCCCAGCGCAATGCCGAAACGGCTCATCACCTGCAGCACCGCATAGCGGTCGCAAACCAGGTCGCACATGCGGTCATCGCCGCCATATCCTCCGGATTTATACATAAAAACAGGTATTTTTTCGTCCGCCGCAAATATAACGCCCGCAACCCCTGTGCAGCAATACCTAAAATACGGTATTTTCAGCGCCGCCCGATATCCGTATAGGTCGTCTGCAGCATCGTCCGCCCCACATCCAGCAGCTCGGGATTCGTTGCCGTCACCACCCGGTCGCCCGTGGCGTCCCAGATCGCCGCGCCCAGCGAATCAACCACGCCGAAACCTTCGTTGAACGTATAGTAGGCGAATTTCCGGGGTGGCGCCGGGGCAAAAATATCCTTGCTGTAATCGAAATCGGCGTGCGAAAGATCCATCTGACCCAGCAGCGTAGCCGCCAGGTCGATCTGCGAAGCGTAGGTATCCACCACCCGGGGTTCCGAAACCGCACCGCCCGTCCAGATCATCGGGATCCGATGGCGAAGCGGCTCGTTGTAGGTCAGCGTCCGCGGGTAGGGGTAGCCGTGGTCGGCAACCAGCACCACCAGCAGGTTCTCCCACGCCGGGGAGGCCTGCAGCCGGTCGAGCATCCGCCCCACGCAGTCGTCCGAAAAGGCCATGGCGTTCAGCACCGGATCCTCGAACTTCGAGTAGGGAACGTCGAAGGGCTTGTGGCTGCTCAGCGTCAGCAGACCCGCCAGGAAGGGTTTGCCCGCCGCATCCAGCGAGATCACCCGATCGGCAAACCAATCGCACATCAGCGCGTCGTCGTAACCCCAGTCCGAGGGCCGCGCGTCGAACCGGAGGTCCTTTTGCCAGATCAGCTCCTGCCAACCCGTCGCGTACATGTACGAAGCCTGGTTCGTGAAGTTCAGGTCCCCGCCGTAGGAGAAGCTCGTCGCATAACCCGCCGCACCCAGCGTGCGCGCCACCGACGGCAGGTTGTGGCTCTTCGCCGGAAGCTTCATGATCGACAGGTGCGTCTGGGCCGGAAAGCCGCTCAGAATCGCAACCTCCCCGCGGTCCGTGCGGTACGAATTGGCAAAGAAGTTCTCGAACCAGACCCCCTCCCGCTTCCAACGCTGCATGTTCGGCATCACCGCCTCACCCTCCACCGTCTCGTCCATCACCGTGCGGGCGAAACTCTCCAGGATCACCAGCACCACATTCGGACGATCGCTCTTCAGAAGCCGCTCCGTCGGGCCGACAGCCCCCGGAGCATTGCCCCGCAGCGTCTCGAAGCGCGCCGCACGCTCCGCCTCCCCGTAGAAGGGGTATTCCGAAGCGTAGTCCGTATTCTGGTCGCCCAGGCTCGAAAGAAACGAAAAAACGGGGTTCGTCGCCGCATGGTTCAGAAACATCGTGGAGCTGAAGTAGACCTTCGAGACGTTGGCCGTCGAGGCTCCCGTGCCGCCGCGGATGGCCAGAAAGTCGAAGCCCGCCAGCAAGAGCAACGCCAGGCTTCCGGGGATTGCCACGCGCCAGCCCGTCGGTTCGCCGTCAAAAAGCCGCAGCACCTGGCGGTAGAGCACGATCATCAAACCCGCATAGACCACCGCCAGCAGCGTCTGACGCACCCCGAGCCAGAAATCCACACTCGCCATCGCCTCCTTCGGATCGGCCAGATAGATCAGGATCGTGGAGTCCAGACGGAAGCCCCAATGTTCGTAAAGCGCCACGTCCACGGAGAAGATCACCGCCGTGAAAATGGCCACCAGCACGAAATAACCCGTCAGGATCCCCCGCCAAAGCCGCTCCGGAAGACGCACCCACAGCGTGGCAAGCGTTATCAGCAGCGGCAGGGCCGTCACATAGCCCGCCACGGTCAGATCCAGCGACAGCCCGTGCCACAGCACCGCCAGCCAGCCCCCGAATCCCGCACCCGAAGCCTCCAAAGCGTACCACGCCATGAAAACCGGCTTCTGGACCGCCATCACCGCCACCGTGGCGGCAAACGTCGCCAGAACAAACCCGATCTTCCGCTTCATCCCTCCGTCAGATCTTTTCACCGTAGGCCAGATCACCCGCATCTCCGATGCCCGGAACAATATACGACCGCGAGGTCAACTCCTCGTCGACAACCGCCGTCCAGATCGTAGTCGTCTGGTGCGGCATGTGCTGCATCGCGTAGTCGACACCCTGCTCACTGGCAATCACCGCCGCCACGTGCGTGCAGGCCGGAGTCCCGCCCTTCTCGCACAACGCATTGTAGGTCAGAACCAGCGACGAACCCGTCGCCAGCATCGGATCCACCAGCAGCAGCGTCTTGCCCTCCAGACTCCCGCACGAGATATACTCCACCTTCACCTTGAACTTCCCGTCCTTCGTGCTCTTGCGGTAGGCCGACACAAAGGCGTTCTGCGCATCGTCGAAATAGTTCAGGAAACCCTGGTGGTAGGGAAGCCCCGCACGAAGAATCGTGGCAATCACCAACTGGTCATCGATCACCTGGACCGTCGCCTCGCCTAACGGAGTCTCGACAACCTGAGGTCGGTAGTGCAACGCCTTCGAAATCTCGTAGGCCGTGATCTCGCCGATCCGCTCCATATTCCGTCGGAAACGCATCGAATCCTTCTGGATCTCACGGTCGCGGATCTCCGCAATGAACTTGTTCAGTACGGTGTTCTGCTGGGAAAGGACGTGAAGTGTCATATTTTCGGTTTGTTGGTTGGTCAATAGAGAAAATTGTTGAACGGATAACGCCCGGCATGAATCTCTCGCACCATTCCGTACAAATCCGAGCGGAATTTTTCCAGGTTGATCTTCTGCAGCGCCGAGAGGAAAATACACGGCGTATTGGCCTGTGCGATCCAGCTCCGTTTCAGATCGTCCAGCGAAAGGTTCTCCCGCGTGGCTGGCGTCAGGTCGTCTTCGGACTTCTCGACCCACGTGTAGGCATCCACCTTGTTGAAAACCAGATAAACCGGCTTGTCCCCGGCCCCGATCTCCTGCAGCGTCTGCTTGACCACCGCAATCTGATCCTCGAACTGAGGATGCGAAATGTCCACCACATGCACCAGCAGATCGGCTTCGCGAACCTCGTCGAGCGTCGACTTGAACGACTCGATCAACTCCGTCGGCAGCTTGCGGATGAAACCCACCGTATCCGAAAGCAGGAACGGCAGGTTGTCGAAAACAACCTTCCGAACCGTCGTGTCCAGCGTCGCGAAGAGCTTGTTCTCCGCAAAGACCTCGCTCTTCGAAATCAGGTTCATCAGCGTCGATTTCCCCACGTTCGTATAGCCCACCAGCGCCACGCGCACCAAAGCCCCGCGGTTCGAACGCTGTACGGCCATCTGACGGTCGATCTTCTTCAGATCCTCCTTCAGTTTGGCAATGCGGTTGCGGATGATACGGCGGTCGGTCTCGATTTCCCGCTCGCCCGCACCGCCGCGCGTTCCCGTTCCGCCGCGCTGCCGTTCGAGGTGCGTCCACAGTCCCGACAGCCGCGGAAGCATGTATTCATAGTTGGCCAGCTGCACCTGCGTCTTCGCATAGGCCGTCTGGGCCCGCGAAAGAAAGATGTCCAGGATCAGCCGCGTGCGGTCCAGCAACCGGCACGGAAGCTCCTTCTCGATATTGCGCGTCTGAGACGGAGAGAGCTCGTCATCGAAGATCACCACGTCGATCTCCTCCTCCCTGCAGTACGTCACGATCTCCTCCAGTTTCCCCGGACCCACGTAGATGCGGGCCGACGGCTGCGGAAGACGCTGCGTAAAGCGTTTCACCGCCCGGATGTCCGCCGTTTCGGCCAGGAACTCCAGTTCGTCGAGGTACTCCTCGGCCTGACGCGCATCCTGATTGTCCCGGACGACGGCAACCAGGACGGCACGCTCCTGCAAATCCGCAGGCGATGCCGCCGTCGGGCTGTTCGTTTGTCTCTTTTCTTCCAAAATCCGTTCGTTCTGTGCCGCCACGATCCCGGATCAGGATCCCTGTATCCCGGCGGCGGCTGAATTTCATGCTACAAAAAGGGTATCCTCCACGAAGCAGGATACCCTATATAAAAGATCCGAAGACCCGCATCAGTTCTGTACGCGGAAATCAACCGGCAACGTATACTTGACACGTACAACCTGGTTGCGCTGCTTGCCCGGCGACCATTTCGGAGACTTGCTCAGCACGCGGATCGCCTCCTCAGAGAGCGAACGGTCCGGAGTCTGCAGCACCTGGATGTTCGTCAGACGACCATCCTTCTCAATCACGAACGACAGAACAACACGGCCCTGGATACCGTTCTCAAGGGCAATCTGCGGGAATTTCACATTCTGCTGAACCCACGCACGGAACGTATTGAGGTCGCCGCCCTGGAACGAAGGCATCGTCTCGGCAATCAGGAACGGCTGGTCGTCCTCGATGACCTCCTCCTTCACGGCCACCTGCTGCACGATCTCCACATCGTCGTCGAACTCCGTAAAGTCCACCTCCGTGGTGATCTTCGTGTCGTTGGTCACAACCTGAAGCAGGTCCGCAATCACCTTCACCTCCACCTTCTTGGGAGGTTCGGGCGGCTTCTGGTCCTGACGTGTAATCTCTACGATCTGCTCCTCGACGATAGCCGTCTGAAGATCGATCTTCTCAACACGCTTCTCCTTCGGCGTGTACGAGAAGGCTACAATCACGAGCAGCAGCGATACGACAAGGCCGATCTCAAGCAAAAGGCCCCGTTTGTTCTTAAGGTCTGCTTTAGGATTCTTTTTGATTTCCATCTATCTCTGGTTTTAATTGTTCCGACTTTTAATGGTTCCGACACGACAAAACCTGCACAGGCGTGCTATGCTCCACAAATATAGGGATAAAAATTCAAAATCGTGCGCCCCGGCTCAAAAATCTTTATTTTTTGCCTACTTTTGTCTCCGGAAACAAACCCCGAACCCGCAAAATGACCGATCCGGAATACCTGTACGGAAAAAATCCCGAGGAACTCGCCGACCTCTGCAACGAGTCGGGAATGCCGAGGTTCGCCGCCCGGCAGATCGCCCGTTGGCTCTATGTCCGCCACGTCGAGGACCCCTTGCGCATGACCGACATTGCCGCCGCACACCGGCAGCGCCTCGCCGAACGGTTCGCCCCCGCACTCCGCACTCCGGAACACGAAAGCCGCTCCGCGGACGGTACCAAAAAATACCTCTTCCGAACCCTCCAGGACCATTTCATCGAGTCGGCCTACATCCCCGACGGCGAGCGCGCCACGCTCTGCGTCTCCTCGCAGGCCGGATGCCGCATGGGATGCCGGTTCTGTGCCACCGGACGCCAGGGGCTCCAGCAATCCCTCTCCGCGGCCGAGATCCTCAACCAGATCGTCTCGCTCCCCGAGCGCGACCGCCTCACGAACCTCGTATTCATGGGCATGGGAGAGCCCCTCGACAATCCGGACAACGTCCTGCGGGCCCTCGAAATCCTCACCGCCGAGTGGGGTTTCGCCTGGTCCCCGACCCGCATCACCCTCTCCACGGCCGGGGTCGTGCCGCAGCTCAGGCGCTTTCTCGACGCTTCGAAGGTTCATTTAGCCGTGAGTCTCCACAACCCCTTTCCCAACGAGCGCGCCGAGATCATGCCCGTCGAAAAGGCCTGGCCCATCGCCCAGGTCGTCGAGATTCTGCGCGAATACGATTTCACCCATCAGCGGAGGGTCTCCTTCGAATACATCGTCATGAGCGGACTGAACGATTCGCCCCGCCACATCCGCGAACTGTCGCGGCTGCTGAACGGCATCAAGTGCCGCATCAACCTGATCCGTTTCCACAAGATTCCCGGGTCGCCCTACTTCTCGCCCGATGCCGACGCCATGATCCGATTCCGCGACGCACTCACCGCCCGCGGCATTCAGACCACCATCCGCGCCTCCCGCGGCGAGGATATTCAGGCCGCCTGCGGGCTGTTGAGCACCCAAATGAAAAACGAACCCGCTTAATACGCAATTGGTTTACCAAATCTTTTCACCGCTTGCCTTCTTTATGCCAAAGGCATATGAACAGGAATATCGTCAAGGCAAAGTTCAGCCACATTCCAAAGGATAATGAGCCAATACGCATATACATACGCTCTGCTAAAAAGTTATTTCCATTGGGCTCTACTATGTACTTCATATCTACATAGGCATTTACCCATATCAACAACTCATATATGACAATCAGCGCAAATGCAATAATACCGACTGTTTTCTGCCATTTCTTCATATGCGAAGATATTCATTATAAGCTGTACAAAATTACAAAAAATGCCATTCATTTATCTATAATGAGCAGCATTTCTTTTTGAGATTCAGCAATATAAAAAACGGAGCTTAGAGAGCGAAAGGAGGCTTGTTCGGATTCGGCCCCCGTTCTGCGAGGAGAGGCAGAGGGGGGGGGCAGGACAGAGACTGAGAAGAGGCAGGGAGAGGCTGAGGAGAGGCTGAGAAAAGACAGAGAAAAGGCGGGGAGGGTCAGTTCCGCGGACGTCGGAGCGTTGCGGAGAGCAAAACCGATGCTATTTTTTCGGGGTATAAACCACCTTTTTCGTCTCGAAGAACTCCTCGTCGAAGAACGTCCGGATATCGTAGAGATCCCACCGTTTGCCCGTGCGGGCCAGCTCTTCGGCCAGATCACCGCCCTTCAGGTAGAGAATGCCGTTCGGAAGCGTACCCCGCTCTCCCCGCTCGATCTTCGACCAGATCCATTCCACGAACTCCGTCATCGCCGTCACGGCCCGCGAAACCACGTAGTCGTAGCGCTCCGGCAGCGTCTCGACCCGCACGCAGCGCGGCGTCAGATTCGTCAGACCCAGGCTCTGCGAGACCCCCTCGACCACCGTGATCTTCTTGCGGATCGAATCCGCCGCCGTGAAGTGCGCCTCCGGAAAGAGAATCGCCAGCGGAACCGACGGAAAACCGCCCCCGCATCCCACATCCAGAATCCGCGCCCCGGCATCGAACCGGCAAACCTTCGCAATGGCCAGCGAATGCAGCACGTGCCGGATGTAAAGCTGGTCGAAATCCTTGCGCGACACGACGTTGATCTTCGCGTTCCAATCGGCATAAAGGCCGTACAGCGCGGCAAGGCGCTCCCGCTGCACCGCATCGAGTTCAGGAAAATAACCGTATATCTTCTCCAGGTCGCTCATGGTCGTTTCGATTTTTTGGGGAGGGGTGGTGGTGGATTCGCCGCCGGGCCGCCTCAACGGTTCTCGCCCTCGGCGATCAGACGGCACATCTGCTCCCGCGCCCGGTGGATCTGCGTCTTCACCGTACCCAGCGGCAGGTTCAGTTTCGCCGCAATCTCCTCGTAGGAGTATTCGTCGAAAAAGCGCATCACGATCAGCTGCCGGTAGCGCGGGGCCAGCCGTTCGAGGTAATGTTCGATCTGCGTCCGCTGCTGCAGGTTGATCACGCTCTCCTCCGGGGTCGGGGCACTCGATGCCGGAGCCGCAAAACGGTCGTCGATCGACAGGTCCTCCTGACGACGCCGCACGAAGTCGATGAACGTATTCCGCGCAATCGTATAGACCCACTGTCCGAACGTGTACTCCCGGCTGTAGCGGTGCAGGTTGATATAGACCTTGATGAAGGTCTCCTGCAGCAGATCGTCGGCGTCGTTCGTGCCCCCGAGCCGCTGCACGAAAAGTCGGTGGATCGCATCCCGGTAGCGGTTGAACAGGTACTCGAAGGCCGTATCGTCGCCCTGAAGCACCAGCCCGACCAACTCCCGGTCCTCGGCTACGATATAGTCGGCTATCTCCATACCCGTTCGTCCCGGCGCAGCAGCTGCACGCCCAATATTGCCGACCACAGCGGGCTCAGCAGATCATACAGGAAGTAGCGGCCCAGGATCCCCTCTTCGCCCAGGCGGCGCGCCACACGACGCACCCCGAAAAGAACGAAACCGTAACGGACCAGCGCGATCAGCACCGCACCGAGTTTATACTCCACGGGCATGACAACCAGGGCGCAGAGCAGCGTCAGAAAGAAGAGAACCCGCGAACCCAGTTCCCAGCGGACATGGGTCTTCACGGACCGCGGGTAGAACCGGAACGACGACCCGTAGTAGCGCAACTGGCTCATCCACCAGCCCAGACCGCCCCACGTCTTCTCGCGAAGCGTCGCCCGCGGCGAAAGAATCACGCTCACGTTGTCGCGCGTCATGACCCGCTGCATGAAAAGGTCGTCCTCGCCGATATTCATGTTCAGGTGGTCGAAACCGTTCACCCCGAAATAGAGCCGCTTCGTGAAACCGAGGTTGTGGAGCGTTCCCCGGTAGGCCCGGCGCCGGACGGCCCGCGCAATCCAGTCCGCAGAGTGCATCAGCCGCCACGTCCGCATCAGGTAGTTCGCAAAACCCTTCCCCCGCTCGATCCCGCAGTAGCCCACGACGATCTCCCCGCGCATGAAACCCTTGGCCATCAGAGACAACCACCGGTCCGTCTGCGGCACGGCGTCCGTCGAGGTGAAGATCAGGTGTTCGTAATGCGCCGACTTGATGCCCACGTTCAGCGCCATCTTGCGCGAAATCGGAAATCGCGGGTCCAGGTGGATTTTCGTGGTCGTGATCTGCGGAAACGACTGTTTCAGGCGCGTAAGGTCTTCGTAGAAATCCGTATCGTGCCCCACATAGACGATCACCACCTCGAAATCGGGGTAGGCCTGGGCCAGAATCAGCGGAAGACGCTCCTCGACAAACGAATAGTCCTCCGAAAACAGCGGAACGATCACCGAAACCGGAGGCTCCACGTCCAGCGTCACCGCCCGGCGGTTGTTCTTGTAAGCGGAGATCCGCCCGTAAACGAAAATATAGTAGTAGAGCTGTACGCCGAACATCAGAAGCAGGGACCCCGCAAGCGCAAGACCCTCCCAGCCATACGAGACCAGAATTTGTTCGAAGAATCGCATATTGACAAAATATGCGCAAAGATACGAATATTTTGTGTATTTTTGCCGAATAGATGCGTATGAAATTTACCCT
>CALUMM010000037.1 GCA_944321755.1 uncultured Alistipes sp. | reverse complement strand
TGGAACGAATCGCTCACCAGCGCATAGGGCGGGATCGTCGTGATCGTCTTGTCGAAATTCTGGATCTTGACCGTCGTCAGCGTCACCTCCGTGACGTAGCCGTCGGCGCCGTATTTCTCCATCGTGATCCAGTCCCCCGGCCGCAGCATGTCGTTGGCCGAGAGCTGAACCCCGGCCACCAACCCGAGGATGCTGTCCCGGAAGATCAGCATCCCCACCGCGGCCGAAGCGCCCAGTCCCGCCAGAATCGCCGTGGCATCGCGTCCGATCAGAATGCTCACGATGAGGATTGCCCCCACGCAGAAGGCCAGCAGTTTGACCATTTGGTAAATGCCCTTCAGCGGGCGGTTGCGCAGGGTTTCATGCTCCGTGGAGATGTCGTGCAGCGTGTCCAGGAAGGCGTTGACCAGCAGCAGCACCGCCACGATCAGGTAGATCAGACACACCTTCCGGAGCAGATCCAGCAGCTGCGGCATGTCGTAGAAGGCCGCAGCCAGCAGCATGTACCAGATCAGGGGCGGGATCAGCCGCGCCGCAGCCCGCATCACGCGGTCGCTGAACAGGTAATCGTCCCACGTGGCCTTCGTGCTCCGGCTGAGGCGCTGCAGCGCCGGGACAACCACTCCCCGGAAGAGCTTCGCAGCTCCCCACGAGAGTATGACGATCCCCGCCAGGATGATGATTTTGGTGGTCCAGTCGATATGAAACTGGCTCCATCCGATGCCGGACAGCCACTCGGCAATCGGTCCGTTGAGTTCTTCCATCGTATCGTTCGGGTCGTTCGCAGCCGGGAAACCGACGGTTCCCCGTGCCGGGATTCTTGTTTGCTGCCGGCAAAGATACAAAAAAAACGGTCCCCTTCACCGGGGGCCGCATCCAAGAGAATCCGAATGAGGCTTTAAAACGAATGAGGCGTTAGAAGTTGTACTGCACCATCACCTGAGCACGGTTGGCATGTCCTTCGATATTGTTCATGTCCTTGCGCGTGCCATAGAGGTACTCGGCGGCGATGCGGCAGCGGGAGTTGAGCGCGTAGAAGATGTTGCCGAAAATATACTGTCCCTTCTTGTACTCATCGGCGGCATAGTAGCCATTCTCCTGCTCGACGTTGACCTCCGAATAGCCGCCCGAAATGAAGAGCCGCGGCGAAAGGTTGAACTGCGCGGCCATCTGCCAGCCCCACATCGGCATGGTCTGGATCTGGTCGGCATTCTCGGGGTTGGGCGTGAAGTCGAGCCCCGACCCCGTGAGGTCCTGGATGTAGGGCGTGATGCCCTCGCCGTAGACGCCGTTCATGAAGAGCTGCATCCACCGGCACGCCTTGATCGTACCGCTGAACTGGGCGCCCCAACCCAGCAGCGAGGTGTTGTTGCCCGTGCGGAGGTTGTGCAGGTACATGTTGCGGATGACTCCCGAAGCGCGGATATGGCTCTCACGGTTGGGTCCCCAGGCGAACTGCAGGTAGGCTGGGATGTCGGGAACACGCTGGCGAAGCGGTGCGAAATTGTCGTTGTAGGTGCCGCTCACGTGGGGCATCTCGGCAGCGATCCCGAAGGTCATCCTGTCGCGGGCGAAGCTCTTCTCGTAGCGGATCATCGTGGCAAAATTGAAGTTATAGGCGTTCGGGCCCTGGAAGTCGATGGTCGTGGGCGCGGCCGAGAGGTCGCAGAAGGTCGTCACGTCGCGGCCCAGCGTGAAGCCCAGCATCGAAATGTAGGCCGAACGCAGACGCGGCGTATAGCTGCCCGGCGCCCCGCCCCGGAAGTCGGCATCCATAAAGATCACGACACGCCCCAACGTCGAGGTGTTCGAGATGGCCTTCAGGTAGAGGCGCGAGGTCGAGGCATCCATCAGCAGCTGCTGGCGCGTATTGTAGTTCCCGACGGTCGGAATATCATAGGGAATGAAGTCGAGGTTGTCGGAAATGCCCTCGAAGTCGTAACCCGCACGGAGCTGCACGAAGCCGCCCAGCGCCAACGAGAAGCGGTTGTTCTTCGTGGCGAAGAGGAACTGCGGTTTGTCGACCTGCTGGAAGCCCGGACGATGGGTGTCGATATAGTCCTGCGTGGCGTTGTTCACGGCCTGGTTGTTCATCGCCACGGCTCGCTGCACGGCCTGCGGCGAATAATAAACGGTATCGGTCTGGTGCAGCGAAATGAGGTAGACCGTGGGCGAATAGTCGCCGCGTATGGCCTTGCGGTGGTGATGTTGTGCCGAAGCGGTGCCCGCAAGCAGCAGGGCGACAAGAAGAAGTCGAAATGTTTTCATAAGCAAAATTGGTTTCGTAAATGTTCTTTCCGTTCTCAAGGATTTTTTGTTCACGGGGCAAATTCGCAAGGAGTATGCCAAAGAAATGCAGGGTCTGCGCAATTTTTCCTACCTTTGCCCTTTAGAGAATGGAGAATGGAGAATGGAGAATGGAGAATGGAGAATGGAGAATGGAGAATGGAGAATGGAGAATGGAAAATATGAAGATAACGGCGATCTGAAGGCTTTGGCATTCCACAGTCGAAATGGCCTTCCACATAAAGCCCACGCCTGAGGCGGGGGTTTGGGGGTGGGTCAGATTTGAATACGCGGCCTATGGCCGCGGGGCTCCGGCCTGCCGCGTCACTTCACCCGTCCGGGAAACGTCTTACCCACGGCTCCTTCCTCTAAGTCCCCTCCGCGGAGGGGATTTAGGGGAGGGTAGATTTGGATACGCGGCCACGGGCCGCGAGCAACGACGGTCGGCGCTTTCTCCACCGGTGAAACGCCGCAGTTCAGGTCGGGATTGCTCCTTCGGCCACAGACCCGCCGCTATAGGTAACGGATGCACTTCGCTTGCAGCGGAGAAAGAATCTTCGGAAATCCGAGCGCCCGGAACGGGAGGCTGTAAAGGCTTGATCTTACTGCGCCCGTTCAGTGAGGATTTCCGAAGATTCCCGCGAAAGCGACTTGCGGCTGGTTTTGGTGGCACCTTTTGACACCAAAAGGTGCCTGACTAAAAGCCGGGTGGATTCCCGCTCAAGGCGGGAATGACGAAAAGGAAGAATTGGGAGTTGGGAATTGAAAATGGAGAATTGAAAATTTGGGGATAACGGCGATCTGAAGGCTTTGGCATTCCACAGTCGAAATGGCCTTCCACATAAAGCCCACGCTTGAGGCGGGGGTTTGGGGGTGGGTCAGATTTGGATACGCGGCCCGTGGCCGCGAACAACGGCAATCAAAGCATTTCTCCGTTCCGGTAAACGCAAACCGTTAAGAAACAGAACAACATACTATGCTCTTTACACTTACCTTGATTCTTACCCTGGCAGCCTTTGCCGCCGACTGGATACACCTCCGCCACCAACGCCGTCGGGGAACCCCGGCCCTGCGGTCTTTCATCATCTGGATCCTGGCCACCGACGCCCTGCCGCTGATCTCGGCCATCGTCGGCTGGATCAGCCGCGACAACGGCCCCGGACTGATGAACCTCTACATGTGGCTCTTCTGGGCCTGGATCGTAACGGTCCTCCCGCGGCTGCTCTACTACGTCTTCCACTTCTTCCGACTCCCCCGGACGGGCCTGCTGCTGGCTGCGGCCTTCACGCTCTTCCTGCTCTGGGGCACCACCTTCGGGCGCACGCGCATCCATGTAAACCGGATTGAAATCTGCTCCGACCGCATTCCCGCGGCATTCGACGGTTTCCGCATCGTGCAGTTCTCCGACGCCCATGTCGGAGCGCTCGTCCGCCCCGAGCGTGAACTGACCCGCCTGACCGATACGATCAACGCCCTGCGGCCCGATGCCGTCTTCTTCACGGGCGACCTGGTGAACATCCGTTCCGCAGAGCTCGACGACCGCACGATGGCCCTCCTGCAACGGATCGAGACCCCGGTCTGGTCCGTCACGGGCAACCACGACGTGGGAACCTACATCCGCGATTCGGTCCGCTATCCGGCCGCCGTCGAGGCCCGCAAGGTCGTCGAGCGGCAGCGGGAGATGGGGTGGTGCGTGCTGGAGGATACGACCGTCTACCTGCGGCGCGGCGCGGACAGCCTTGCACTGACGGGCATTTCGTTCGACCCGGCGCTGCGTGAGCGCCGCCACGACCGCCACCTCCCGGCCGACAACCTCCCGACGGTCTACGCCGGGGTGCCCGATTCGCTCTACAACATCACGCTGGTCCATGTCCCGCAACTCTGGGAGCAGATCACGGCGCTGGGTTACGGCGACCTGACCCTCTCGGGGCACGTCCACGCCATGCAGATGAAGATCCGACCCTGGGGCCGCGGATGGTCGCCCGCCGTATGGCTCTACGAACGCTGGAGCGGGCGTTACGACAACGGCCGCCACACGCTCTACATCAACGACGGCACGGGATATGTGGCCTATCCGATGCGTCTGGGCGCCTGGCCCGAAGTCACCCTCTTTACCTTGAAACGATGCGAATAACCCTCTCCTTTGCCACGACGGCCGACGGATACCTCGACGACAGCACCGACCGGCGGCTGATGATCTCCACCCCCGAAGACTGGGAGGCGGTGCTCCGCCTGCGGGGCGAATGCGATGCCGTCCTAGTCGGGGCCGAGACGCTGCGGCGCGACAATCCGGCGCTGCTGCTGCGCGATCCCGAAGTCCGGGCGCGGCGTGCGGCCGCGGGCCTGCGCCCCGACCTGACGAAAGTGACGCTGACCCGTTCCGGACGGTTGGATCCCGCGTTGCGGTTCTTCACGGAAGGGGAGGCCGACCGATACGTATTTTCCGAAAAGGAAATACCTGCCGTTGAAAATCTTGCAACGGTTATTTCAAGCGACGGTTCCATTACGCCGGCCTTCGTCGTCACCGAACTCGAACGGCGCGGAGTCCGCCACCTGCTCGTCGAGGGCGGTGCCGAAATCCTGCGGATGTTCCTCGATGCCGGGCTGGTCGATACGGTCCGCCGGGCCGTCAACCCCCAACTGCACCTCGGGCCCGAAAAGGGTGGGGTGCAATTTCACTTCGAACCTCCGCAGGGTGTCCGCTGCACGCGGGAAAACCTCGGCGGCATGGAGGTCCTGACCTGTGAACTGCACCCCGACACCGGGGAAGAGGACCGCCGCTGGCTCGCGCAAGCCGTCCGCGAAGGGTTCCGCTGCACGCCCTGTGCGTCGTGTTACCGCGTGGGGGCCGTCATCGTGCTGCCCGACGGACGCACGTTCCGCGGATACACCCACGAAACCTCCCCGACCCATCACGCCGAGCAGGAGGCCGTCGCCAAAGCCCTGGCTGCCGGGGCCGACCTGCACGGCGCCACGATCTACTCCTCGATGGAGCCCTGCTCGCAGCGCAGCAGCGAACCCGAAAGCTGTACGCAGCTCATCCTGCGCTGCGGATTCGCCCGCGTGGTCTTCGCCTGCTACGAACCCGACCGGTTCGTCCACTGCCAGGGCGCCCGGACCCTGCGCGAAGCCGGAATCAACGTGCGCGTCTATCCCGAATTGGCACACGATGTGCAGGAGGCCAATGCACATCTGGGCAGGTAAACAGGCACAATTTGTGTTCATTAAGGCTTAATAATGGCCTAAAATGCCAATTAGGTGCAATTCTTGCCCCGGTTTCCGCAGATACTTCGCAGATTTTCGTATATTTGTAGAATACAGGGTTGCGTCGTGGGCAAAACGCCCGACCGGATTCCGGTCTTTTGCCCGCGGCCTTGATTTAAAATGTAAAATAAACCAATTTTCATACCTCCATGATGAAAAAAACCTGCACGATCGCCCTTGCGGCTTCGGTGATGATCTCTACGGCAGCGTTCGCTCAGCAGGACGGGCAGATGATCTCGCTCGAAGAGGCGATCGCCGTCACCCTCACGGAAAATCCGGCCCTAAAGGCTGCAGCCTATGAGGAACGCGCCGCCCAGCAGGAACGACGCGCCGCCATCGGACTGCGGATGCCGCAAATCAACCTCACGGGTGCGTATGCCTACATGGCCAAGGACATCGGACTCGATTTCAACGACATGAAAGGCCCCGTCAAGGATCTCACGGGCAAGATCCTCGGCAGCGGAATCATCACCGATCCGGCACTTCTGCAAGGTATTCAGGGACTGCTCAATCCGATGATGAATGCCGACTGGTTCCTCACCCTGCAGGACCAGAGCCTCGGGTTCGTGGGCGGTGAGGTGACCCTCCCGATCTGGATGGGAGGCAAGATCAACGCTGCAAACCGCGCCGCGAAAATCAACGAAAAAACCGCCGTCGAACAGGGCAACCAGACCCGCAATGCCCTGATCTCGGAGCTCGTCGAACGTTACTTCGGACTGGCGCTCGCCACGCAGGTCGTCGCCGTGCGCCAGCAGGTCGTCGACGGCGTAAAGCGCCACCTCGAAGATGCCCGGGCCCTGGCCCGCAACGGCATGATCGCCCAAAGCGAACTCCTCTACGTAGAGTTCAAGATGGCCGAGGCCGAACGCGAGCTGGCCAATGCCCGTCTGCAGGTCGAAACCATCGCCAGCGCCCTGTCGAACACCCTCGGCAGGGAGAATGACTGGAAGCCCGTCACGGCGATGTTCATCCTCTCCGAAGTCGAGGAACTGGCCTACTACCAGGATCTCGCCCAGGCCCGCAACCCGCTGCTCACGCAGGTCTCGCTCAAACGCCAGCTGGCCGAAGAGGGAATGCGCGCCCAGCGCTCGGCATTCCTCCCGCAGGTCGTCGCCATGGGCGGCGGGTCGTTCTACAACTACCAGGTCGCCGGATTCGTGCCCCGCTGGGCCGTCGGCGTGGGGGTCAACATCAAACTCTTCGACGGTCTGAACCGAGAATACAAGTATTCGGCCGCCAAACAGACCGTCCGCCGTGTGGGCGAACTGCAGAACAAGGCCGGGCAGGATATTGCGGTCCTGGTCGAAAAGCTCTACAACCAGATGATGAACTATCGCAACCAGATGACCTCGATCGACGCCTCGCTGGCCTTCGCCGAGGAGTATCTCCGCATGAAGAACGCCGCCTTCCTCGAAGGCATGAGCTCCTCGTCGGATCTGATCGACGCCGAGCTGAACCTCGCCGGAGTCCGCACCGAACGCCTGCAGGCCGCCTACAACTACGACCTGCTCCTGGCCCAGCTGCTCGAAGCCGCGGGTATCAGCGAGGAGTTCCCGGCCTATGCCCGCCGCACCGATGCCCGGCAGATCCTGTTCGATAAGAAATAAAACGCACATACGATATGAAACGAAACAACGTAATCGGAATCGTGGCCGCCGCAGCGGTCATCATCCTCTCGGTGATCCTGATCAGCTGGTATCTCAACAAACGCGCCCCCATGCTGATCCAGGGCACGGTGGAATGCACGACCTACAAGGCCTCGTCGAAGGTGCCCGGACGCATCCTCGACATGAAGGTCGAAGAGGGACAGCACGTCGAGAAGGGCGAGCTGCTCTATACGATCTCGACCCCCGAGCTGGATGCCAAACTCCAGCAGGCCGAAGCCGTGAAGAGCGCCGCGTCGGCCATGGACCAGGCCGCGGTGGCCGGAGCCCGCGTGCAGCAGATCGAAGCCGCGCTGAACATGTGGCAGAAGGCGCAGGCCGGTCTGGAACTCGCCCGCAAGACCTATGAGCGCGTGCAGAACCTCTACAACGAAGGGGTCGTCCCGGCCCAGAAACTCGACGAGGCAACGGCCAACTACCAGGCCATGGAGGCCACGGCCCAGGCCGCCAAGGCGCAGTACGACATGGCTTCGGACGGAGCCCGCAAGGAGGAGAAGGAGGCTGCCGCAGCCCGCGTCCGCCAGGCCGAAGGCGCCGTCAGCGAGGTCGAATCCTACATCAGCGACGCCATGGTCTACGCGCCCGTCACGGGCGAGGTCTCGACGATCATCGCCGAAGAGGGCGAGCTCGTCGGAAGCGGCTATCCCGTGGTGGCGATCCTCGACATGAGCGACATGTGGGTGACCTTCAACGTCAAGGAGACCCTGCTGCCCGGAATCACCATGGGAATGCACATGGTCGGCTACGTCCCGGCTCTCGACGCCGACGTGGAGTTCGAGGTGACCTACATCGCCCCCCAGGCCGACTTCGCAACCTGGGCCGCAACCCGCACCCAGGGCGGTTTCGATATCCGCACCTTCGCCGTCAAGGCCAAACCCGTCTCCCGGGTGGAGTACATGCGCCCCGGCATGAGCGTCCTGGTCGACTGGGAACAAATCCAACAGTAGAAAATGCCCGGTTTCCTGTACCATACCTGTGCCGTCATGCGGCGTGAGGCGACCCGCCTGGCCCGTCAGCCGATGTATCTCGTGCTGATGGTCATCCTGCCCGTGGTGTCGTTCACGTTCTTCGCGCTCCTCTTCGGACAGGGCGCCATCCGCAACATTCCCATCGCCGTGCTCGACCAGGACAACACCACGCTGTCGAGAAAGGTCATCCAGATGATCGACGAAACACCCACGGCGCTGGTCGCATACGGCATCCAGGACATGACCGAGGGCGAACGGCTCATGCGCGAAGGAAAGGTCATGGCCATCGTCCTCGTCCCGCCGTTCTTCGAGAAATCGATCCTGAGCAACACCCAGACCCATCTGGAAAACTACGTCTCCGGAACCAACATCACCGTCAACGGGCTCCTCTCGAAGGATATTCAGACCGCCGTGACAACCTTCTCGGCCGGCATCCAGCTGCAGCTGCTCATGAAGCAGGGACTTACCGAAACCCAGGCCATGGCCCAGCTGATGCCCGTGCGCTTCGACAAGCACGTCCTCTTCAACCCCCACATCAACTACGGCTACTACCTCGCCCCAAGCTTCATGCCCATGATGCTGATGATCTTCGTCGTCATGACCACCATCTTCGCCATCGGCACCGAACTCAAGAACGCAACGGCCCGGGACTGGCTCCAAACCGGAGGGGATTCGATCTGGGCGGCCCTCATCGGCAAGGTCCTGCCCATCACCGCCGTGATGTTCCTCATCTCGCTCGTCATGCTGGTCATCAACTTCAAGGTCGTCGGGACTCCCCTGAACGGAAGCCTGGCCGTCATCCTCGTCGGGACGCTGCTCTTCATCCTGAGTTACCAGTCGATCTCGGTGCTGATCGTCGCGCTGCTGGCCAACCTGCGCCTCTCGCTCTCGATCGGCGGCGGCTACTCCGTCCTGGCCTTCACCTTCTCGGGCCTCACCTTCCCGATCATGGCCATGTGGGAACCCATGCAGTGGGTCAGCAGGATCTTCCCGTTCACCTTCTACACCGACCTGTTCGTCGACCAGATGCTCCGCGGAACTCCCTGGGTCTACTCCCTGCCCGACCTCTGCTACATGTCGCTGTTCATTGTCTTACCGCTGCTCTGTGTGCCGCGCCTGAAACGTGTCGCTACGGAGGAAAAATTCTGGGGGAGATTGTGATATGAACCGTTTTTCCAGACAAATAGCCTCCTACTGGAGGCAGACAGGCGCCGTCATCCGCAACGAAATGCACACGATCTTCACCGACAAGGGCGTCATGCTCGTGCTGATCTTCGCCCTGCTGATCTACGCCACGGCATACTCCCTGGCCTACGGTTCGCAGGTCCTGCGCAACGTCCCGATCGGCGTCGTCGACGAAAGCCGCACTCCCGCAAGCCGCGCCCTGATCGACGCCTTCAACTCCGGACCCAACGTCTACACGGCCTATACCCCCACCTCCATGGAGGAGGCCAAGGAACTCTTCCATGCCCGCAAGATCTACGGCGTGGTCTACATCCCGGCCGACTACGAACGATGCCTCCTCGGAGGTTCGCAGGCCGATGTGGCCATCTACTGCGACGCCAGCTACTTCCTGATGTACCGGCAGGCATTCCAGGAGCTCGTGACGGCCATCGGAAAAACGGGCGCCATGGTCCAGTTCCAGCGCCTGATTGCCAAAGGGGCAAACATCCCCCAGGCCCAGGCTACCACGCAACCCGTCATCTACGAGTCGCACAACCTCTTCAATCCCTACCTCGGGTACGGAACCTTCGTCATGCCCGCGATCATCATGGTCATCATCCAGCAGACGATGCTCATCGGAATCGGCATGATCGGCGGTACCTGGCGCGAATTCGGACTCTACCACAAACTCTGCCCTCCGGGCCGCCGCCGCATGTCCACACTCCCGATCGTCGTGGGGCGTGCCCTGGTCTATGCCCTGATCTACGCCGTGACCTGCGCCTATGTCCTCGGGGTACACTACCGGTTGTTCCACTTCCCGATGAACGGAGACTCCTGGACCGTCGGACTCTTCATGTCGGTCTACATGGCAGCCTGCATCGCCATGGGAATCGCCGTCTCGACGCTCTTCCGCTACCGCGAAAACTCCCTGCTGCTCCTGCTCTGGACCTCGATCCCGGTATTGATGCTCAGCGGCGTATCCTATCCCCGCGAAGGTATTCCCTCGTGGTTGTTCGATTTCGGGCAGCTCCTGCCCAGCAGCCACGGCGTCGACGGGTTCATCCGCATTCAGACCATGGGGGCTTCGACCGCCGAAGTATTCCGGGAGATCAAATGGCTCGTAATTCTCACAATCGTCTATGGAGGGCTGGCCTGCATCGGCATCCATCAGGTCATCCGCCGCGAGCTGAGGCAGAGACAAGCCGCAAAAGCTTCCGGAGGAATCCCGGAAAAGCAGCCGGCCAAGTAAGCCGGGGGGGGGCAAGAGAGGGCGAGAGCGAAGAGAGCGGAGGGAGAGAGTGTGTGAGGTGTGAGTGGAGGAAGAGAGAGGTAAGAGGGTGAGAATAGAGGAAGAGAGGTGAGAGGTGACACAAGAGAGGAGAGGAAGTGAGAGGGTGTGAGGAGACAAGGAGGAGAGCGGTAAGAGCGGCAAAGGGAGAGGGAGAGGGAGAGAGTAGGGAGGAGGAGGAGGAGAAGGAGAAGGAGAAGGAGAAGGAGAAGGAGAAGGAGAAGGAGAAGGACAGCAAAACCTCCGGGCCGAAAGCCTTCCGGACCGAAATAAGAAAAGCCTTCCGAACCGAAATAAGAAGAGCCGGGCTGAAAACCCGGCTCTTGTCGTATCGACTGATCGACTAATGGAAGTGCCCCATCGGAGGAGGTCCTCCGGGCCCCGGACGCCGACGCGGCGTATCCATTCCTTCGTAATCGCGGATATTCTGCGAACCCTTCTTGCCGAAACGCCGCAGGTTGTAGGTGAACTGAACCATGAAATAACGCCCGATCACACTGTTCGTAGCATTCTGCGTCCAACCCGATCCCGTCGTGCGGGCAAAGGCCGTATTCTGATTGAAGAGATCGTTCACGCCGACCATGATCTCGCCCTGCTGGTTGCGGAAGACCTTCTTGCCCAGCCAGGCGTTGCACAACAGGTAATCCTCCTCGTAATCGTTCGTGAAACCGATGTACTGCGTGTAGGAGGCACTCGCCGTCAGCGTGAAGCCCAGCGGGAAGACCAGTTTCAGATTGCCCTGCGCCGTATGGTTGAAATAACGGTTCTTCACGTTCGACGCTCCCAGCGAGTTGGTGGCCTCATTGTAGGTGCCGTTCCACGAGAGCGTGAAGTCGACATTCTCCGAAATGTTGCTGCCCAGTACGGCCCGGAAGTCGTAGCCCAGATTCTCCGAATCGTTCCGCTCGCCGCCCGTGATGCTGCCGTCGGCATTCACCACTCCGCCCAACATGCTCGGCGTGGTGGTGTAGGTCACACCCGCCATGATGTTGAAGTTCGACTTCAGGAACCCGATCGGAAGTCCGTAGCTCAGGTGCGTGCGCAACTGCCAGTAACCGTCGAGGTTCGTCGTCGTCGAGTAGTAGTTCGGGGTATAGGTCTTGTCGTCGATCTGGATGTTGATCGGATTCGAACTCGTGCTCTGCACCAGATGCGTCGCCGTATAGTCCTGCGTCGTGTTGGCCGAGAACATCCACATGAAGGTCCGGCCCTTCTCGACGTTCGAATTCACGTAGTGGAAATTCAGCCGGTGCGAGTAGGTAGGGCGCAGGTTCGGATTTCCGTGGGTGATATTCTGCGCATCCGAAACGTCGAAGACGCTCTGCAGTTCGGTCACCGTCGGGCTGTCGGTGTACGAGGAGACGAAGAGCCGCAGCGAATTCTCACGGTTGATGTTCAACTCGCCCATCATGAAGTAAGTCACGTTGTTGTACGAGTGCGAGATCTCCTCGGCCTTGCCCCGCACGACCTCGCCGTCAAGCGTCGAACGCTGGTAATAGACGTTGGCGATGAAGCGGCTGCGGTCCTTCGCATAGCGGAAGCCCGGGCCGACGCTCTGCGTCAGGTAACCGCTCCGGTAGGAGTTCGACAGCTGCGGGTCGGGGGTCAGCCCCGCGATCGAGAAGTCGTCGGCCGTGACGTAGGAACGGGTGTCGCGCTCCTGCGAATTGTACGACATGCGGTACTGGAGGCTCACCTGCGCATATTTGGCCACCGGCTCGGTGTAGGTGAAGTTTCCGCGCACGCTGTACGACGACGACGGTGCCATGTTGCGCAGGTAGCGGCGCGTCAGATAGGCTGCGGGATCCCACGTGAAGGGGATTTCACCCTCGGCACCCGCCATCACCTCGGGGCGATCCTCCGAGCTGGACTGGATATTCGACCACGAATTCGAATTATTCGTATTGTCCTGATAGCTGCCCGAACCGTCGATGGTGATCGTGCGGCCGTCCTTGCCCAGTTTGGCCCGATAGACGGCACTTCCCCCGGCATTGTAACCGTAGCGCAGTCCGTCGCTGTAGTTGTCCGTATAGCTGTATCCGCTGCCGCCCATCTCCGGAGCGCCGAACTGCCAGCCGGTGGTCGTGCTCACCGGGTCGTTCGACTGGTAGCTGAAGCGCGGACGGATCATCAGGTTCTGGTTCTCCGAAATCTTCCACTCCAGACGGGCGTTGAAACGGTGGTTGTAGCCCTTCGTGTCGGAATAGCCGCGCGTCATCAGCGTATCGAGCGCCATCGGCGATTCGTACCACTTGTCGGTCGTCGAACGGTTCCGCGTGTCGGTATTGTTGAAGAAGTAGCTGCCCTGGAACGACACCTGGTCACGCTTGCCCCACGTATCGGAGTAGTTCACGCCGAGGGCGTTGACCGTGGCCACGCCGCTCTGCGGACGCATCATGTACTGGCCCACGCCGCCCCGGCGTCCGCCACCGCCGCCCGAGACACCCAGGATGTCCTCGAACGAGAAGTTCTGCTGGTTGACGTTGTTGAACAGCCCGATGAACGAAACACGGCTGTCGCCCGAGAAGATGTTGGCATTGCCGCCCGCCAGGTATTTGAACTTGTCTTCGGTGGTCGTCTCGGCATCGTAGCCGAATCCGGCGTAGAGTTTTCCGAACTGTCCCTGGCGCATTCCGGGTTTGGTGACGATATTGAGGGCCTTGTACCCCTCGCCGTCATCCATGCCCGAGAACTCCGCGGCATCGGAGAGCTTGTTGTAGACCTCCACGCGGTCGACGGCCTCGGCCGGCAGCGACTTGATCGCCGTGGTGACGTCCTCGCCGAAGAACTCCTTGCCGTCGACGAAGACCTTCTTGATCTCCTCGCCCTGGGTCTCGACCACGCCGTCCGTCACGGTAATACCCGGCATCTTCTTCAGCAGCCCCTCCACGTCGGCATCGTTCGTCACCTTGAACGCCCCGGCGTTGTAGCTCACCGTATCGCCCTTCTGCGACGTCCGCATGGCCTTCACCTCCTTGACCACCGTTTCGATCTGTACGCCGGGCTTGAGTTTCAGCGTCCCGAGGTTCAGGCGCGGGGTCGAGAGCCGGAAGGTCGTATCGAGGTTGTTGTAACCGATAAACGACACCGTCAGGGCATATTCCCCGTAAGTGAGCGAAGTGATCGACGCCGCGCCCTTGTAGCCCGACGCAAAACCCTGTTTCTTCTCCGGAGCGCTGGTCGGAGCCACGGTCAGCACCGCACCCACGACACTGTTTCCGGTCTCCGCATCGACGATCGTCGCCGTGACATTGCCCTTCTGGGCAAAGGCGCCCGCGGCAAGGAGCGTCAGCAGGGTAGTCAATAACAAATGTTTCATCTCTTCTGTTTGGTAATAAATAGCAAGCAACTGGATTCAACGAACCATCCGGGGTTGCAGGAAGGCTCTGCGGCAACGGTGCCTGACGGCATCGCACCGTGTTTTTTTTCCCCCCCCCGCGCCGGGCCTAAAAGGCCCGCAAATTTACCTTTTTTATACCGTAGTTCGATCGAAAACCCGGTGAATCGGCAAAAAAAGGGTGTCAGTCGACCGGACTGACACCCCTCCGGCAGCTTCCGGCTGCGGATTCCTGCATTTTTTTACTTCTTGCGCGGGCAATCCTTGCGCGGGCAATCCTTCGGGCAGTCACCCTGTTTCTGGCCCTTCTTACCCTTCATATGGGGAGCCTTGCCCTGCTGGCCCGGACGGGGACCCTGCATCTGCGACCACTGCATGAACTGCTCGGTCGTGAGGATCGACTTCATCTTGTCGGCCTCGGCCTTCCGGGCTGCGCGCATCTTCTCGCGCATGGCCTGCATCTCCTTGACCTGGGCCAGATTCAACTCATAGACCTGCTTGGCCTGAGCCTCGGTGAGTTTCAGACGCTCGGTCATACGGTCGGTCTGGCGCTGGGCGATCTGCTCGGCCGTGGGCGGCGTCTTGGGTTCGGCCTTCGGTTTGCTCTCCTGAGCGAAAAGGGTCGTCGTAGCCATCAGGCAAAGGGCCGTTACGGCCGCAAAAATCTGCTTTTTCATAACCTTTACTTTTACAGTTGAACTTTTTTCGGTTGGATCCGGTGTGTCGGCTTCTGCGTCCGACACCCGCCGGAGTTCTGTTGCAAAGGTAGGGCCAAACACCCGGAATCGGAGCCGCCTGAGGGGTCAAACGCCCGAAGCCGACGGTCAACCGACTACTCCCCGGGGTGAACCGACCGCAGCCACGCCTTGAATTCCGGCACCCGGGCCTTCGAAATGATGATCCGCTCGGGGGTCTCGACCGTCAGGTGCAGCGCCAGCCGACTCCCGAACCAGACGACGATCTCCTTCACGGCCTGCCGGGCCACGATGAACTGACGGTTGGCCCGGAAGAAGTCCGATTCGGGCAATACCGACTGCAGCGCTTCAAGCGTCCGGTCCAGCGGATAGACCGTGCCGTCATAGTCGCAGGCCGTGACGCGCTCGTTCGACGTATAGCAGTAGGCGATCCGCTCCCGCTGCAGCGGGATGATCCGGTCGCGCACGTGCACCAGAAAGACCTCCTCGCGGTCGCGGTGCTCCGTGGCCAGCGTGCGGACCCACGAACCGTAGCTGCGGCGCTCTGCAGAGGTCAGGCGCCGCAGTTTGGTCAGCGCACGGAGCACGTCGGCCTCGTTGAGCGGCTTGAGCAGGTAGTCGATGCTGTTGACCTTGAAGGCTTCGAGCGCATAGCGGTCGTAGGCCGTGGTGAAGATCACCGGAGCGGTAATCTCCACAGCATCGAAAATGCGGAACGAATCGCCGTCGGCCAGGTGGATATCCATGAAGAGCAGGTCGGGCTGCGGGTTCGCACGCAGCCAGTCGATGCTCTCCGCCACGCTCTCCAGCGTCGCCACGACCTCCACCTCCGGGGCCGTTTGCCGCAGAATGGCCGCCAGGTTCCGCGCAGCGGCGGTCTCGTCTTCGATAATCAGCGCTTTCATCGTCTTGTCAGGATTCGGGGTTCAGCAACGGCATCCGCACCCGGAACGTCTTCCCGTCATCGAGGATCTCGATCCGGCGCCCCGTGATCAGTTGCCAGCGGTTGTTCAGGTTCTCCAGCCCGATTCCCGTCGAGGGTTCGGGCTCCAACTTCGGGATCTTCGGGTTCGAGATCTCCAGCCAGCCGCCATCGGTGCGGATCGAGATGTGGAACGGATTGCTGCGCGTAATCGTGTTGTGCTTCACGGCATTGCCGATCAGCGGCTGCAGCGACAGCGCCGGAAGCCGCCACGTCCGGTACTTCGCCTCGACGTCGATGTCGAAGAAGAGCTTGTCGGCATAGCGGATCTTGAAGAGGTAGCTGTACGCCTCGACGAACTTCAGCTCCTCGTCGAGCGTCATGAGCGTCGCCTGTCCGTTCTGGATGATGTAGCGGAACGTGTAGGAGAGCTGGTCGATATAGGTGAGGGCCTTGTCATCCTGACGCTCCCGCACGAGCATCGCCAGCGAATTGAGCGAATTGAAGAAGAAGTGGGGGTTGATCTGCCCGACGAGCATGTTGTAGCGCGTGGTGAGGTTCTCGTTCTTGAGCCGTTCGTTCTCCACCTCGACGGCCTGGCGCTGCGACAGCAACACGTAGATCCGCCCGTAGAGCATCGACGCCACGACGGCAAACGAACACTTCAACAACAGCATGTAGTCGAACATGTGGCCGCTCATGCAGTTGAGCAGGATGCGCCCCGTGTGCCACTCGGTGACGGGCGCCACGCAATAGAGTCCTACGGCCGCCACACAGCACCACAGACAGCGCCGCAGGTAGAGCGACATCGAGTAGTTGCGGCGCACGGAGGTGAGGATCGAGAGCATCACGAACGACACGACCAGGTAGTAGAAGAGCTGCAGGAAGAGCTCCGTACTGCGCGAGGGGCGGTTGTAGAGCGTGCTGTAATCGAATTCGCAGCCATTGCGCCTCAGCACCTTCTGCATCATCGGGTGAGCCCCGGGACGCCGCGGAGGAGCCAGTTCGGCGACGATCCGGTCACCCGGCGCGAGGTGCAGGCGGTTCATCCGCTGTGCGGGAACATAGACGCTGTCGCCGTTCTCGTAGACCAGGTATCCGTAACCGTCGGGATGCACGACAAGGCGAGCTTCATCCTGCCGCACCCGGGCCCGTCTGGGCGGATTCTGCTGCTGGGCGTTCTCGTTGTTCAGGTCCACGAGCATCAGCAGCACATAGGAGAAGTTCACTACCAGGCTGATTGCCACGGCAACCAGCAGGTTCAGCACCACATCGGCGTATTTCGATTGCAGTTTCATGGTCGTTTTTCGGTATTTCGGCCCGGCCCGTCCGCGGATTTTTCCGGAAAGCGGGGCAGCCGCGGGTATCTTCGGATTCCGCCGGAGAGCGGAGCTGTTGCGGGCTCCCGCAGGCTTCGCCGGAGAGCGGGACTGTCACAAACACCCGCGAACTTCATCGGAAAGCGGGGCTGCCGCGAACTCCTGCAGACCTGGTCGGAGAGTGGGGCAGCCGGGTGTCAGCATCCCGGAGCGGAGACGGCAGTTACGCTTCCTCCCCGTACCACGAGGCGTAGAGCATGTAGTCGTGGGCCGTGCGGCGGACGATCTCGTCGCGCTGCTCGGGGGTGATCTCCTTGACCTTGCGGGCCGGAACCCCGGCGTAGACCGAATTGGGCTCCAGCTGCGCGTTCGACAGCACCAGCGCATTGGCCGCGATGATGCAGCCCGAGGGGACATGGGCGTTGTCGAGCACCGTGGCACCCATGCCGATCAGACAGTTGTCCTCGATCACGGCGCCGTGGATCGTGGCGTTGTGGCCCACCGAGACGTCGTTTCCGATGATCGTCTGCGAGGGGTGTTTCGCCTTGTCGTAGATGGTGTGCAGGACGGCCCCGTCCTGGATGTTCGTGCGGTCGCCGATGACGATGCGGTTCACGTCGCCGCGCAGCACGGCGTTGTACCAGATCGAGCAGTCGCGGCCGATGGTCACGTCGCCCAGAATGACGGCCGTCTCGGCCAGGAAGGTGTTTTCGCCGATCACGGGTTCGTGACCGCGGACTTTACGGATCAATGCCATGTTTTTCGAGATTTTTCGAGATTTTTCGAGATTTTTCGGGATTTTTCGAGATTCTGGTTGAAACGCTGTTGGGCGTTTTTTTGGGGGGCGGAGGGAGGTGTTCCAAGCGGACGGGAGCCGGTTGCAAACGAATCGGGATGCTCCGGACGCCGTGCGGATCACTCCTTCACCTTGGCCTGCTGCCAAAGCTCCTCCATTTCGTCGAGCGTCATGTCGTGCAGCATACGACCCTCGGCTGCAGCGTGTTCCTCCATGTAATTGAAGCGTTGCATGAACTTGTTGTTCGTGCGGGCCAGCGCCGATTCGGGATCCACGCCGTAGAGCCGTGCCGCATTGACCAGTGCGAAGAACAGGTCGCCGAATTCGGCTTCGAGGTCGTTCTTGCGGCCCGACTTCATCTCGGTTTCGACTTCGCGGAGCTCCTCGCGGACCTTCTCCCAGACATCCTCCTTGTGTTCCCAGTCGAAACCCGCTCCGGCAGCCTTCTCGCCCATGCGGTAGGCCTTGACCATCGCCGGCAGCGACCGCGGAACCCCGCCCAGCGTACCGCTCTTGCGGTTTTTCTTGCGCAGCTTCAGCGCCTCCCAGTTCTCCTTCACCTCCGAGGGCGTATTGGCATGGATATCGCCATAGACGTGCGGATGACGGTAGATCAGCTTGTCGCACAGGGCGTTGGCCACGTCGCCGAAGTCGAAGGCTCCCTCCTCTTCGCCCAGTTTCGAATAGAATACCACGTGCAGGAGCAGGTCGCCCAACTCCTCCTTGATACCCTCCAGGTTATGGTCGGTGATGGCATCGGCCAGTTCGTAGGTCTCCTCGATGGTGTTGCTGCGGAGCGACTCGAAGGTCTGCTCCCGGTCCCACGGACACTCGCGCCGCAGGGTGTTCATCACCTCCAGCAGCCGGGCCGTAGCTTCCAGACGTTTGTCTTCCATATCCTAATCGTATTTCCCGTTCCTGCAAAGGTAGTGTTTTCGACGAAAAAATCGTAACTTTGTTTCCGACAAATTCGCTTCCCGACATGAAACAAGCGCTCACGACCCTTTGTCTTCTCCTCTGCGGCGGGCTCTCTCTGGCTTCGGCTCAGCCCGCCACCGGACATCGCACGCCCCGCCCGGGACACTTCGCATTCGGGCCCGGTACGACGATCGCCGCCGATGCGGCGCTGCAGCCGCTGGCCCGTTACCTGGCCGAATACCTCGGCTGCGAGGTCCGCAGCGACCGCACCGGAGACGGAGCCGTGGTGCTGACACTCGACACCCCGGCGAGCGATGAAAACGAAGAGGCTTACCGCCTGGAAATCACAACGGAACATATCCGCATCGGAGGCAATGCTTACGGTGGGGTATTCAACGGTGTCCAGGCGCTGCTGCGGCTTCTGCCGTCCGACGTCTACGCCCGGCAGGGATTGGCTCCGGGGACCGAAGTTGCCTGCGCCGAAATCGAAGATGCACCGCGCTTCGCCTATCGGGGCATGATGCTCGACGTGGCGAGAACCTGGATCGGACCGGCGGAAGTAAAACGTTATATAGACCTGCTGGCATACCACAATATCAACAAGTTGCACCTGCACCTTTCGGATGACGAGGGGTGGCGCATCGAGATCCGTTCGCACCCCGAGCTGGCCGAGGTGGGCGGATTCCGCGGCGGAGACTCGCCCGTGAGGGCCGTATACGGCAAGTGGTCGGAGAAATACGGCGGTTACTTCACGCAGGAGGAAATGCGCAAATTGATCCGTTACGCCGCCGAGCGCAACATCGAGATCATCCCCGAAATCGACCTCCCGGGCCACAGCCGCAACATCGCTTCGCTGCATCCCGAAATCCGCTGCAACTATCCGCCCGACACCCTCTCGACCAACGGCTACGACTACCGTTCGGCGTGGTGCGTGGCCCGCGAGGAGAACTACCGGCTGCTGGAGGATATTTTGGGGGAGATTTGTGAACTTTTTCCCTCGGAGTACATCCATGTGGGCGGCGACGAGGTCGACATGTCGCAGTGGAAGCGCTGTCCCGACTGTCAGGCCCTGATGCGGCAGCGCGGCATGACCGACCCCCACCAGCTGGAGGACCTCTTCATGGAGCGCATGGCCGACATCCTCGCCCGCCACGGCAAGCGTCCCGCCGTCTGGAACGAAGCCGTCCGCACGGGCCAATTCACCCGCGAAAGCCGCGTACACGGTTGGGAGAGCCTCAAAGCCTGCCTCGACGCCACGGCAAAGGGGTATCAAACCGTCGTCATGCCCGGCGAATACTTCTATTTCGACATGCGCCAGACACCCCGTGAGGATGGCCACGACTGGGCTGCCGTCTTCGATGCCCGCAAGGTTTACGGGTTCGACCTCACACGCGCCGGATTCTCCCCGGAACAGCAAAGCCGGATCGTCGGGCTGTCCGGGGCCTTCTGGAGCGAGGCCTACGTCTCGCACGAACCCGAGAAGCCCGACTACCTCGACTACATGACCTTCCCGCGCATCTGCGCCCTCGCCCGCATCGCCTGGAGCGGCAACGACGAAGGGTGGGAGGCCTACTACCGGGAGTTGAAGGAGGAGCACTACCCGCGGATGGTTGCCATGGGCATTCACTTCCGGCTCTTCCCGCCGAAGGTCGCCTATGCGGCCCCGAAGGCGGCGGGCGGCAGCGGGGTATTCACCGTCACGGCCGACGACGGGGCCGAGATCTTCTACCTCGTCGACGGTTCCGACACCGAGCACCGCTACACGGCTCCCGTCCGGACCGACAAGCCCTGGAAGTACCGTTTCTACACCCGCTACGGTACGGCCCGGAGCCCCTATGCGGCCGATAATTCGCGGTGGCGGACGATCCGCCCGGCGGTGGAGATCGAGACCTCGATGGGCGAGAGCGCGCAGTTCCCCTACACCAATGCCGCCACCTACCGCGGATTGTCCCGCACCCGGCGGGCCTGCCGCCAGCAGGACTGGATCCGCTACACCTTCGAGCAGCCCGTGGTCTGCCGCGAAATGTTCCTCCAGACCGGAAACCGGCAGCTGCCCAAGACCATCATCACGACCGGCTATGCCGAAGTATCCTACGACGGCGTGCGGTTCGAGCGTGTGGTCGATCTGGAAAAGGGGAGTGCAACGCTCCGTCCCGACCGCCCCGTGAAGGCCGTGCGGATCGTCTCGACCTGCGACGACAACGGCACGCCCTACGTCACCATTCAGCCCCCGCAGGTATTGCCGCGATTATAGACGGCGAGCCGGTTGGCGTGTCGGGCGGGCAACAGGCCGACAACTGGTGAGGCTGCCGGGAAGCAAAGGAGGGGAAGGGTCAAAAATCGAAGCGCAACTGGATGCAGTCGGTGCAGGCTTCGGGCGTATTGCCCACCGTGAGGCCGATCAGCCGCACCTTCCGGCCGTGAAAGTTCACCCCGGCGAGCAGCTCCTCCGAGATGCGCGACAGCTGCTCCTCGCTCTCGATGGCCCCAAGCAGGGTTTTCGAGCGCGTGATCTGCCGGAAATTGTCGTATTTGAGTTTCAGAACCACCGTCTTGCCGCGGAATTCGTGGCGCTGGAGCCGCGCCCAGACCTCTTCGCGCACGCCGTCCAGCTCCTGCTGCAAGCGGACCCGGTCGTCCAGGTCCTCCGCGAAGGTCGTCTCGGCACCCAGCGACTTCCGGACCCGGTTCGGCGTCACGGCCCGCTCATCGATCCCCCGTGCATAGCCGTAGTAGGCGTGCCCCGCCTTTCCGAACTGGTGTACAAGCGCCGACTCCTCCCATTGCCGCAGGTCCGCACCCGTGCGGATCCCCAGGCGGTGCATCCGTTCGGCCGTCACCGCCCCGATGCCGAAGAAACGCTCGACGGGAAGCGTCGCCACAAACGATTCGATCTCGCCGGGGGCGATCGTGAACAGCCCGTCGGGTTTGCGATAGTCCGAAGCGATCTTCGCCAGCATCTTGTTGACCGAGACCCCCGCCGAAGCCGTCAGGTGCGTCTCGGCGAGGATCCGCGCCTTGATCTCCCGCGCCACGAGCGTCGCGGACCGGACATGGCTTACGTCCAGGAAGGCTTCGTCCAGCGACAGGGGTTCGACCAGCTCGGTATATTCGTGGAAAATGGCGCGGATCTGCTGCGAAACCGCCTTGTAGACCTCGAAACGCGCCGGAACGAAGATCAGATCGGGGCACAGACGCCGGGCCAGGGTCGAGGAGAGCGCCGAATGCACCCCATAAGGGCGTGCCTCGTAGCTCGCCGTGGAGACCACGCCTCGCGGCCCGTCGTGCCCCACGGCAATCGGACGCCCCCGCAGGGCCGGATTATCGCGCTGCTCCACCGCGGCGAAAAAGGCATCCATGTCGATATGTATGATCTTGCGCGGCGGCATCGTGCGTAGGTGGAATTAAAGATTCGGTCGGAAGGTTCGGAACGGTGCGTTTCGTATGCCGGGAAATGCCGGAGCATTCCCGAAGAGTGGCAGGGGGTGCAGAGGCGGGCGGAGTCTATTCCCGCCACAACTATCGGGCCATCTGACGTTCGATCCACGCCATCAGGACGCCGACGACATACGCCTCTTCCGCCTCCGTCAGCGAACGCCCCGCCGGAATGCCGTGCCATTTGCTCAGGCAGCCCCGGCAGCAGCACCCCGTGGCGTGCTGCGCCACGAAAACCGGGTGGCCCCGCATCGGGGTCTGGCGTCCGTCGTTCGGCGGAAAGGCCGGGGCCAGGCGCCCATGCACGAAATCCGCAGCATGGCGCCGGATCGTCGCAAGGCCCTTCTCCGTCACATACGCCCGCTCCGCCGTCCGCAGTCGGAAGCGGCTCCGGAACTCCGAACGGGCAAGCCGCGCAAACAACGGTTCCAGATCCCCAGCCGGTTCCGGGGCGGCAGCCGGAGTTCCGGTCTGCTGCGAGGCGGAGGCTCCGCTCTCCGCCTTCGAAGCAGACTCCGGAGCGTTTTCACGCTCCGGAGCCGCTTCCGTCGGGAAGAGTTCGGGGTCCGGCGACGGGACCGTCCGCATCGATCGAGTATGTCGTCTCGGAGCGGGCATTACTCGACGAAGCGGACCTTCGATTCGTCACGCGGCTTGGCATCCGGAGCCTCGTCCGGATAGCCCACACCGATGGCGTAAAGCAGTTTGTAACCCTCGGAGAATCCCAACTTTTCGAGGTAGGGCGCCGCTTCGGCCGCATCCGTCATAAAGCGCGTCGGGCCGCCCAGGCAGCAGCTCCCCAGCCCCAGCGACTGCGCCGCCAGAACCATGTTTTCACCCAGCAGCCCGCAATCCAGCTGTCCGCTGCCGTCCACAGGCGACGCGATGAAGATCACCGCCGGGGCATTGCGGAACATATTCTTGAAATTCGGGTCCTCGGCGGCCTTCGGGTTGGCCTTGACATAAAGGGCCGTCAAGCCGTCGATGTAGGTCGCGTCGTCCACCACGCGCACCTCCCACGGCTGTTTGTTCAGTCCGCTCGGGGCGTTGATCCCGCACTTCACGATCAGTTCGAGTTTTTCGCGTTCGACAGGTTGTGCGGTGTATTTGCGGATGCTGCGGCGTGCAAGGATCGTTTCGATCACCGCATTCTCCGCGGTCGGCGTCGTCTCCTTGGTCTGCGATCCGCCCTGCGGGGCACAACCGCTCAAGGTCAGCAGCCCGGCGCATAGCCAGGTCAGATTTCGTGTTTTCATCGTTCTTTGCTATTTGGATCGCATAAATTTACGCATAAAATCGCATTTCCGGAACGCTTCCGCCCCTCTTCCCGCAAAAAAAACGGAGAACCGCCCCGCAAGGCAGTCCTCCGTCGGTCGGATCGCTCCGCACGGATCAGGCGCGGACCGCAGCGCCGCAGCGCTGTTCGAACTGCCGCGTCAGGTTCGCCATCACCCGTTCGATGGTCTTGTCGTCCAGCGTGCGGCTCTTGTCCTCCAGCACGAAGCTCAGGGCGTAGGACTTCTTCCCCTCGGGGAGCTTGTCGCCCTCGTAGACATCGAACAGCGAAACGCGCTTCAAGAGTTTCCGCTCCGTCGAGAAGGCCACCTCCCGCAACTGGGCAAAGGTCGTCTGACGGTCCACCAGCAGTGCCAGGTCGCGCTTCACCTCCGGGTATTTCGACAGCTCCTCGGCCGTGATCTTCAGTTTCTTGGTCGACTTGCAGAGCGCCTCGAAGTTCATCTCCAGGTAGTAAACCTCCTGCTTGACATCCGTGCGGCGGCGGATCTTCGGCGACACCGTGCCGATCTGCAGCAGCGGCTTGCCGTTCAGCTCCACCGAAAGCCCCTCGCCGAAAAGGTCGCTTTGCAGCGGCTCCGTCTTCAGGGCGTAGATATCCAGCCCGAAGCGGCGCAGCAACTTCTCGGCTACGGCCCGCAGCGTGAAGAACGAAGCCTTTTCGGGCTTCACATTCCACGACTGGGGTTCGGTCGTTCCCGTCACGGCCATCGCCAGCCGGTACTCCTCGGAGTAGGCCGCCAGGTGGTTCTCCTCCGTGCGTTTGGCCGCGTCGTAGAAGTAGCAGTTGCCGAATTCGTAGAGCATCAGGTCGCCGTTCTTGTGGTTGATGTTCAGCGCAACGGCCTCCATCATGTTGAACAGCAGCGTCTGGCGCAGGACATTCAGGTCGGCGCTCAGCGGATTCAGGATCCGCACGCAGCGATCCGCCGGGCACGACGTCAGATCGTCGTAGTAGGAGGCCTTCGTCAGCGAATTGGACATGATCTCCGTAAAGCCGTTGGCCGTCAGGAAGTCGGCCGCCAGGTTCATCAGCTTCGAACGGTCCGGGCGCGGCGCGTAGGAGAGCGTCGAACGGACCCGCGCGGGGATTTCGACGTTGTTGTAGCCGTAGATGCGCAGAATCTCCTCCACCAGGTCGGCTTCACGCTGCACGTCCACGCGGTAGGGCGGTACGGCCACCGTCAGCACGTCGCCCTGCTCCGAGAGAATCTTCACCTCCAGGGCCGCCAGGATCGTGCGGATCGTCTCCTCGGGGATCTCCTTGCCGATCAGCATCCGGGCCCGCGCAATCGAAAAGTCGAAGACGAAATCCGAAGCCGGCTGCGGGCAGACATCCTGGAGGTCACTCGAAATCGTACCCCCGGCCAGCTCCTTCATCAGCAGTGCGGCGCGTTTGGCGGCATAGAGCTGCAGGTTCGGGTCCACGCCCCGCTCGAAACGGAACGACGAGTCGGTATTCAGTCCGAAGCGTTTGGCCGTCTTGCGCACCCAAACCGGGTTGAAGTAGGCGCTCTCGATGAAGACATTGGTCGTCGTGTCGCTGATGCCCGAATCCAGGCCCCCGAAGACGCCCGCAATACACATCGGACGTTCGGCCGAGCAGATCATCAGGTCGCGGTCGGTCAGTTTGCGCTCCACGCCGTCCAGCGTCACGAACGGGGTCCCCTCGGCGCAGGTCCGGACCACCACCTCGCGCCCCTCGATCTTGTCGGCATCGAAGGCGTGCAGCGGCTGGCCCAGTTCGAACAGTACGAAGTTCGTGATGTCCACCAGGTTGTTTTTCGGGTTGATGCCCGCGGCGCGCAGGCAGTTCTGCATCCATTCGGGCGAAGGGCCGATCTTGCAGCCCGTGACCGTCACGCCCATATAGCGGGGGCACGCCTCCGCATTCTCGACCCGGATCTTCACCTCCAGGTCGTGATTGTCCACCGCGAAGCCCGAAACGTCCGGCCACTGCACCTCGGCAGCCTCACCGCGGCTCCGCAGCCACGCCGCCAGGTCGCGCGCCACGCCGATGTGCGAGGCGGCATCCACCCGGTTCGGGGTCAGGCCGATTTCGATCAGGTAGTCGTCCTCGACGTGCAGGTACTCCCTGGCGCTCATCCCCACGGGCGCATCCGCCGGAAGCTCCACGATACCATCATGCGACGTTCCGATACCGAGTTCGTCCTCGGCACAGAGCATTCCCAGCGACTCCACGCCGCGGATCTTCGAGCGCTTGATCTTGAACTCCTCGTCGCCGCCGTTGGGGTAGAGCACCGC
>CALUMM010000036.1 GCA_944321755.1 uncultured Alistipes sp. | reverse complement strand
ACCTGCGCTGGCAGCTCGAAAAATCGACGCTCATCGAAGAGAAATGGGGCATCTATCTCGATCCCGCGACCTTCGTCGACGGAAAAACCCTTGCCGACGGATACCACTTCGTCTCCAAGAACGACGGCGAGGAGCGTACGGCCCGCAACGAGGCGGTCGTCCGCACCGAGAATCCCGAACCGGGCCGCCGAACGAACATCTACGTCAACAAATGGGCCTCGTTCTTCGACACCCCCGAAGAGGATGACGACGAGTCCGGACACGACGGACACGTGGTTTACGTGGAAGACAACAGCGGGTGGGATGAACTCTACCTCTACGCCTGGGGTGACAGCGAAATTTTCGGCGCATGGCCCGGCATTCCGGTCGACGGCGAAGTGACCATCGGCAAGACCACGTTGAAATACTTCGACATGGGTGAAGCCAACGAAGGACAGAGCGTCAACCTCATCTTCCACAACAACGCCGGAACACAGTTCGACGGACAAAGCGACGTAACGGTCGACCAGGATTACTACTACTCGATCACCTCATCGTCGTGGACGGCCATCGAACGGCCGAGCGACTACGCGGGCTACACGCTCTATGTCGAGGACCTGACCTCATGGGGTGTCACCCACGTCTACGGATGGTTCGGATCCGGGGACGTAACGGCCTCCTGGCCCGGCATTCCCGTCACGGGCGAGAAGGTCATCAACGGCTACACCTACAAGTACATCGAAATGGGTACCGACCTCACGGGGGCCGAGATGAACGCCATCTTCAACTGCTCCTCCTCGCAGGCTCCGGACTTCCATGTCATCCTCGACCGGGACTACTACGTCACGGTAACGAATTCGAGCGTCGAGGAGGTCGATCCCAACGACCGGGTCGGCGTCAGCGACGAGTTCGAGGTAAGCATCAACAGTTGCACGTTCGATTCGAAAGGCACCTCGTCGGTTTTCACCCTTTCGTCCGCAGAGTGGGACTGGACGGCAACATCGCCCGACAACTGGGTCTACATCACCGACATGTCGAACAACATCCTCACGGGCGGCAGCAAAAGCGATCAGATCCAGACGCTTCGGCTCTGCGCCGATCCGAACCTCTCCTCCATGACGCGCTCTACGACCCTGACCATCGCCTCGGCCGACGGTTCGCAGACGGCA
The DNA here is from genome assembly GCA_944321755.1 of uncultured Alistipes sp. Lineage (GTDB taxonomy): Bacteria > Bacteroidota > Bacteroidia > Bacteroidales > Rikenellaceae > Alistipes. The sequence continues at coordinate 25,417 of CALUMM010000036.1, read as the reverse complement.
ACGATCGAGATCTCGCAAAGTCCCTCGGGTGCAGCCTTCCTCAGTCAGTGGGTCTTCCAGGACAGCAGCCTCGCCTCCTACGAGACGCTGTGGCCCTCACGCCACCTGATTCCGGCCACGAATGATGCGGCAGGCTGTATTTCGGTAGTTCGCGGCGACGCAAATGCCGATGTGCCCTTCACCTGTACGGTCAAGGGGAAGAACCCCAACGTAAGTACGATGGTCGAGGGCGACTACTGGCTCTTCACCTTCAATGCACAGAACCTCCCCGCCGGAACGACCATCGAGTTCGATGCCACGATGGCCGGAGACGCCAAATCGCCGAAATACTACATCGTCGAATACCTCGACGGCGGAATCTGGAAGAGTGTCGAAGAGGATCTGCTCACGGCCGAAGAGGACCCCTCGATCCGCTACACCTACAAATGCTCGGGAGATGTCTCCACGGGATCGGGCGCCGCGGATTCGTATCAGTACACCACCGTGCTGCAATCCATGACGTTCGACAATCCGGTCGACGGACAGCTCCAGATCCGTTGCCGGGCCGTGGGATCGATGACCTGCGACGGCAGCGCCCAGAACATCAACGTCACCTCGCAGGGCGCCAGCAGCATGCCCGACTTCGGGTTCACGGCCGTGAATGCCCAGAACTTCGGGACGAAAAAACCGACCCAGACCAAAAAGCTCCTCATCCTGGGAAACTCCTTCTCGTACTACTTCAATCCGGTCTTCATGCTCAAGGAGATCGCCTGGAGCCAGGGCTATGACCTCAAGATCAAGGCTCACCTGAAGGGTTCGCAGGACTTCGCCGACCACCTGAGCCTGTCGATGTCGAACGACGTCATCGAAGAGGGCGGCTACGACTTCGCCATCATCCAGGACCAGAGCACCAACCCGGCCAAATACGCCTCGAACTCCACGGCCTACGCCTCGGTGGTCGACAACTGCAAGTCCCTGGCCGAGAAGATCCGCCAGCATTCGCCCAACTGCAAGGTCATCCTCGATCAGACCTGGTCCTATCCGGCCAGCAGCTACGGCGGATACCAAAGCCACGAAGAGTTCGACCGGCTGCTCACCGAAGGGACAAAGGCGATGGCCGAAGCGGCGAACACCTGGATTGCCCCCGTAGGCCAGGCTTTCGCGCAATCTCGGACCGACCATTCGGGATGGAGCCTCTACTACTCGGGCGACTCGAAGCACCCGACACGTTCGAGCGCCTACCTGAAGGCCTGCGTGGAGTACGTGGTTCTCTTCGGTGAGGAGTTCACGGGCGAGGTGCCGAACTGCAACGTGGCAGCCGATCGCGGCAGCTACTTCCGGGATCTGGCCGAACAGCTCGTCATCGGACACGAGGCCGATTACCGGATCCAACGATAAAGCGTAGAAAACACGAAATATGTTCAGGAATCTCTTATTCATCCTCGTAGAAGTTTCGTTGCTGCACCTGTGCGGATGCAGCAACGAAACTTCCGATAAGGAGCCCACACCCCCGACAGGGAGTGCGGCCAACACGAGCGTCATCTACGAAGCCAATCCGAAACTCTTCGCACGGAACGACGCACTGAATGCCATCGAAGGGCGTCTGGACGATATCCTCGACCTGGGGGCCGACATCCTCTGGCTGATGCCCATCTACGAACAGGGCAGCCTCAACGCCATCGGTTCGCCCTACTGCGTGCGCGACTACCGGGCGGTCAACCCCGAATACGGTACGCTGGAGGATCTCAGGTCGCTGGTTGCAACGGCCCACGGCAAGGGCATGAAGGTCATTCTGGACTGGGTGGCCAACCACACCTCGTGGGACAACGACTGGATCACCGAACACAAGGAGTGGTACACCCAGGATGCCGGCGGGAACATCATTTCGCCCTCCGGCATGGGCTGGAATGATGTCGCCGATCTGAATTTCGACAACCGGGAGCTGCGTCAGGCCATGACCGAGGCGATGGTCTACTGGGTTCAGGAGGCCGACATCGACGGCTTCCGCTGCGACTACGCCGAAGGGGTGCCCCTCGACTTCTGGAAGGAGGCCATCACGGCACTCCGCAGCGAGAAGAGTGATCTGCTGATGCTGGCCGAGGGCGGCGAGGCCGAACTCTACACGGCCGGATTCGATCTGGTCTACGGCTGGGGCTTCGCCTCCGACCTGGAGCAGCTGTTCCAGGGCAGAATGACAGCCGACGAGCTCTACGCCACGCATCAGGAGGAGTACAAGGGTGTTCCCGACGGGAAATGGCGGATGCGCTACTCGACGAACCACGACCTCGCATCGACCGCCTCGCCGATCACAACCTACGGAGGCGAGGATGCCGCCCTGGCGGCCTTCGTCATCGCCTCGATGCTGCCGGGCGTGCCCATGGTCTACAGTTCGCAGGAGATTGCCTACCCCAACGCCCTGTCGTTCTTCAACTACAACCTCATGGAGTGGGATTCGGAACCCGAATACCGGGCCGCCTACCGGAAAATCCTGGCAGCCTACAAGGAGACGGCCCAACTCCGGAGCGGAACGCTGAAGAGCTACAGCATGACCGATGCGATGTCGTTCTGCTACCAGAGCGCCGACGGCGGGATCCTGCTGGTCATCGTGAGCCTTTCGGATGAGGCGAAGAGCGTGAAGACCCCGATGGAGCGCGTCGGCGACACGCTGACCGACCTGATCGGCGGCTCGACCGTAACGCTCGGCTCCGTCCTGGATCTCGAACCCTACGAATACCTGATTCTGAAAAAGTAACACGCCATGAAACACCGCATTTTATCCATCGTTTCGCTGAGCCTGCTGCTGGCGGCCTGCGGCGGCGCGCCGAAAGCGACCTATACCGTACCGGCTCCCGAGGATGTCATGATGTACCAGGTCAATCCGCGGGTCTTCGCCGCCGAATCGTCGTTCAATGCCGTGGCGCAGCAGTTGGACTCGATCCGGGCACTCGGCGCCAACGTCGTCTGGTTCATGCCCGTTTACGAGGTAGGCCAGGAGCGTTCGGTCAATTCGCCCTACTGCATCCGCGACTACAAGGCGCTGAATCCGGAATTCGGGACCCTGGAGGAGTTTTCGAGCCTCGTCGCGCAGTGCCACGAAAAAGGGATGTCGGTCATTCTGGACTGGGTGGCCAACCACACCTCGTGGGACAACGCCTGGGTCGCCGACCACCCGGAGTGGTACACCCGGAATGCCGAAGGGGAGATCATCAGCCCCGAAGGCACCGGATGGCTCGATGTCGCCGACCTGGATTTCGACAACCGGGAGATGCGCCTGGCGATGATCGACGCCATGAAGTTCTGGGTCAACGAAGCCGGGATCGACGGTTTCCGCTGCGATGCGGCCGATTTCGTACCCTACGATTTCTGGAAGCAGGCCATCGACTCGCTGCGGAACATCCCCGGGCGGAAGCTGCTGATGCTCGCCGAAGGCAAGCGCAAGGACCACTTCCAGGCCGGATTCGAGATGAACTACGCCTGGGACTTCATGACCGCGCTGCGCGATGTCTTCATCCGCGACTCCTCGGCCCTGCTGCTCTACCGCACGGACAGCCTGGAGTACGACTCGATTCCCGCGGGCTGCGTGAAGCTGCGCTTCACGACCAACCACGACGAGGCCTCGAAACTCTCGCCCATTGTCGAATATCAGGGTGAGCGGGGCTCGATGTCGGCCTTTGTCATTGCGGCGTTCCTTCGCGGCGGAGCCCTGATCTACGGCTCGCAGGAGGTCGGCTACCCCGAAGCGATCAACTTCTTCCACTACGTGCCGGTGGACTGGAAGAGCAACCCCGCCCTGAGAGCCGAATACGCACGGCTCATGCACCTCTACAACACGCGGCCCGCCCTGCGCAAGGGTGAAGCGGTCCCCACTCCGAACGAGGATTGCATCCTCTTCGAGAAGCGGCTCGGCGATGAACAGATCCTCGTCATGGCCAACGTCCGGCCGGATGCAGTCCGGCCTGCGCTGCCGGAATCGTGGCAGGGTCGGACGGTCACCGATCTGATGAGCGGCGAGCGGCTGACGCTGGAGCCGACGCTCGCACTCGATGCATACGCCTATCGGATTTTCCAATAAACTCGGAGTTTCGCGGTCTTCCCTGGCAATCATCTGCAGGCCGGGAGGACCGCGAAATTCGCTGCCAACCCTCAAACAACCAACCTCATGATCAAACGTACCCTACTGTCGCTCCTGGCGGCCGGAGCCTTGGCCTGTACGGCGCCCGCGGCTTTCGACCCGTCGGCGGTCGACGATGCCACCCGCGAGCAGATTGCCCGCGTGGAGCCCCTCTGCTGGTGGACCGGGATGAAGACCCCGCTGCAGCTGATGATCTACGGCCCGGAGATCTCGAAATACGAAATGACCGTCGAGGGCGCTCCGGGCGTCACCCTCACGGCGATCCATCGGGCGGAGAGTCCGAACTACCTCTTCGCCGACCTCGACATCCGTCCGGACGCAGCTCCGGGCACCCGCTACCTCGTCTTCACAAACGGCTCGCAGCGTTTCAAGTACGCATACGAGATCGCAGCCCGGGAGGCGGGTTCCGCAGCCCGGCAAAGTTTCACGACGGAGGACATGATCTACCTGATCATGCCGGACCGCTTCGCCAACGGCGACCCCGCGAACGACTCGACCGACAATACGGCCGAGAAGGCCGACCGCGAGGCCCCCTTCGGGCGCCACGGAGGCGATATCCGGGGCCTCATCGACCACCTGGACTACATTTCCGGTCTGGGTGCCACGGCCATCTGGTGCACGCCGCTGCTGCTCGACGACGAGCCGCATGGCTCCTACCACGGCTATGCCTGTGCCGACTACTACCATATCGATCCCCGTTTCGGCGACAACGCGCTCTACCGGGATTTCGTGGCCGAGGCCCACGAAAAGGGGCTGAAGGTCATCATGGATATGGTGCCCAACCACTGCGGGGCCGCCCACTGGTGGATGAACGACCTGCCCTTCGCCGACTGGATCCACCAGTTCCCGGAATATACCGGCACCAACCACTGCTTCGCCCCGGTCATGGACCCGAACGCCTCGGACTACGACCTCGAACAGCTCGAAAGCGGGTGGTTCGTCCCCTCGATGCCGGACATGAATCTGGATAACCCCCACCTGCTCCGCTACTTCAAGCAGTGGGCGGTCTGGTGGATCGAATATGCGGGGCTCGACGGATTCCGCGTCGACACCTACCCCTACAACGAGAAGGTCCCCATGAGCGAGTGGTGCGCCGCCATCCGGGAGGAGTACCCCGGATTCAACATCGTGGGCGAGTGCTGGACCTCGTCGATCCCGCAGCTGGCCTACTGGCAGAGCGGCAACGGAAACCGGGACGGGTTCGACTCCCAACTCCCTTCGATCATGGATTTCCCGCTCCACGATGCGATCCGGACAGCCCTTCCGGAGGATTCGCCGCAGTGGGGCGGGGGCATGACCCGGATCTACGACTGCCTCTCGCACGATTTCGTCTACGCCGACCTTTCGAAGATGCTGATCTTCGCCGGCAACCACGACACGGAGCGCATCGGAGATCAGCTGAAGAGGGACCCCGCACGGCTGAAGATCGTCATGACGCTGCTGGCGACCCTGCGCGGCATCCCGCAGATCTTCGCGGGGGACGAGTTGATGTTCGTCTCAAAGGATCTCTCGCAGGGACACGGCGGACTGCGGGTCGACTTCCCGGGAGGCTGGAAAGAGGACTCCTGGAGCCTCTTCACCGAGGAGGGGCGACGCGCGGCGACGCGCTCGACGGATGGTGCAGCCGTCCGCCGCGGGCAGGCGCAGGAGCTCTACGACCACGCCGCACGGCTCTTCGGGTGGCGTCGGCAGAAGGCGGTCATCCACCACGGGAAGACGCTCCACTTCCTCTCGCGGGACAACACGTATGCCTACTTCCGCTACGACGACCGCGAAGCCGTCTTCGTCTTCGTGAACAACGCCCCGGAGGCGAGAAGGATTCCGTGGTCGCACTACGCCGAGATCACGGGCAGCCTGAAAAACGGCCGCGACGTTCTGACGGGCGCGGCAACCGAGATCACCGACCGGACCGAGGTGGCACCCCGGACGGCCCTCGTAGTAGAATTCGACAGACAAACCCCTACCGAACATGAATAGACTGAAGATGATGGCTGCCGTTACACTTGCGGCAGCGAGCATGGCGTGGCAGGCGGCATCGGCCACGGAACAGGTGCTCGAATCGCCCGACGGAAACCTGCGGATGACCTTCACCCTGACGCCGGACGGCACGCCGCAATATGCGCTGGATTACAAGGGCAAGGCGGTGGTGCTGCCCAGCCCGCTGGGCTTCGAGCTGCGCGGGGTCATCAAGGCCACGAAACTCGAATTCGGCGCCAAAACAATCTCCAAGGTGGACGAGCGCCCGACGGAATCGCTCCACGACGGTTTTACGGTCGAAAGCGTGGCACGCGACGCCTGCGATACGACCTGGAATCCCGTCTGGGGCGAGGAGTCGGAGATCCGGTGCCACTACAACGAGTTGACCGTAAACCTCTTCCGCAAGGCCTCGGAGAAGCGGATGGCCATCCGCTTCCGGCTTTTCGACGACGGCCTCGGATTCCGGTACGAATTCCCCGAACAGCCGTCGCTGACCTACTTCGTGATCCGCGAAGAGCGGACCGGCTTCGCCATGGCGGGCGACCACAAGGCCTTCTGGATCCCGGGGGATTACGACACCCAGGAGTACGACTACGTGGAGTCGCGGCTGAGCGAAATCCCCGCGAAGATGCAGGAGGCGATCTGCGGCAACTCCTCGCAGACCCCCTTCTCGATGACCGGCGTGCAGACGTCGCTGCAGATGAAGTCCGACGACGGGCTCTACATCAATATCCACGAAGCCGCCCTGGTGGACTACGCCTGTATGCACCTGGACTACGATCCCGCCACGCGGACCTTCATGTCGCACCTCACCCCCGATGCGCAGGGCTGGAAGGGATACATGCAGACGCCGTGCCATACGCCGTGGCGCACGATCCAGGTCTCGGACCGTGCGACCGACCTGCTTGCTTCGCGGCTGGTGCTCAACCTGAACGAGCCGTGCGCCTACGATGACGTGTCGTGGATCAAGCCCGTGAAATACATCGGCGTATGGTGGGAGATGATCACCGGAAAAGGGAGCTGGGCCTACACCGACGACCACACTTCGGTCCAGCTCGGCACGACGGATTACCGCGCGAGCAGGCCCAACGGCAAACACTCGGCCAACAACGACAAGGTGCGCCGCTACATCGACTTTGCGGCGGAGAACGGATTCGACCAGGTGCTGGTCGAGGGTTGGAACGTCGGCTGGGAGGACTGGGCGAACTGCAGCAAGGATTACGTTTTCGATTTCGTGACGCCCTACCCGGATTTCGACATCGCGGCGCTGAACGACTACGCCCACGGCAAGGGCGTGAAACTGATGATGCACCACGAAACCTCGTCGTCGGTGAGGAACTACGAACGTCACATGCCCGAGGCCTATGCGTTGATGGAGCGTTACGGGTACAATGCCGTCAAGAGCGGCTACGTGGGCGACATCCTCCCGCGCGGCGAGCACCACTACGGACAGTGGATGGTGAACCACTACCTCTACGCCGTGACCGAGGCCGCCCGGCACCGGATCATGGTCAACGCCCACGAGGCGGTGCGCCCCACAGGACTGTGCCGCACCTACCCCAACCTGATTGGCAACGAAGCGGCCCGCGGCACCGAATACCAGGCCTTCGGAGGCACGAAACCCCACCACGTGACCATCCTGCCCTTCACCCGGCTGAATGGCGGCCCGATGGATTTCACCCCGGGGATCTTCGTCATGGATATCTCGACCTTCGTCCCGGAGAACCATTCGAAGGTCAATGCAACCATCGCCAACCAGCTTGCCCTCTACCTGACGATGTACTCGCCGCTGCAGATGGCCGCCGACCTGCCCGAGCACTATGCGCAATTCCCCGACGCCTTCCAGTTCATCAAGGAGGTGGCCGTCGACTGGCGCCGGAGCGAATACCTGCTGGCCGAACCGGGCGACTACATCGTCGTGGCACGCCAGGCCAAGGAGTCGGGACAGTGGTTCGCGGGCGGCGTCACGGATGAGAACAGCCGGACGCTCGACATTCCGCTGCACTTCCTCGAAAAAGGGAAGCGTTACGAGGCGGTGATCTACGCCGATGCCCCGGATGCCGATTACCGGACCAATCCCCAGGCATACCGGATCACCCGCCGCACGGTCCGCTCCTCCGACGTCCTGAAGATGCACATGGCGGCCGGAGGCGGTTTCGCCATCTCGTTCAGGCTCCTGCCCTGACGCGACGGTCCGGCGTTCCGCACCGGATTTGCGGGACGTCGGACCCATGTGTGGAACAATCCGCATCAAAAAGCGGCCGAAAGTTTCGAAATACGTCCGAATTTCTTAATTTTGTAAGAACCGAATCACACCCAAACCAAGGATTCCGATCACCTATGCGACTCATTTTCGAAATCGAATACCACACCCAATGGGGCGAACAGCTTGTAATGCTGCTCGGGAAACGAAAAATCGCCCTGCAATACGCCGGAGAGGACATCTGGCAGGGCGAGGCCGAATGCCGGGACCCGCAAGCGCCTCTCGACTACCGCTATACGGTCGAGCGCGACGGCGTGACGGTCCGCACCGAGTGGCACGCCCATCGGCTGCGGCTGTCGGGCGTGCAGTCCCGCCGCCGGCTCCGCATCCGCGACCGCTGGCAGGAGATCCGCCCCGACGCGGCATTCTACTCCACGGCCTTCACGCACGGGATCTTCAGCCGCGCCGCCGGAGCCAGCGATCCGACAACCCCGCCATCTGCGGCGGATCTCGGAGCCAAAGACCCGGCGACCGACGTCCGGCTGCGCATCGTGGAGCCTGCAATCCATTCGGACGAAACACTGGCCATCGCCTCCGCAGGGCTGGACAACTGGCAACGGATCGTCCCGCTCGACGACACCGACTTCCCGGTCTGGGATTGCGCCTGCGCCCTGCCTGCGGGCTGCGAATACAAACTGCTGATCGCCCACCGCACGACCCTCGCACCCGTCCAGTGGGAGGAGGGCCCGAACCGCATCTGGAGAGGCCCGGCAGCCGAGGGTGAGCAGCTGCTCGACGCCTCGCTCACGCCCCGCTTCCCGCAGCGGCCCTGGAGGAGTGCCGGAACCGCCATCCCGGTCTTCTCGCTCCGTTCGGAGCAGAGCTTCGGCGTCGGGGAATTCCCCGACCTGAAACTCCTCGTCGACTGGGCGGCGGCAACCCGCCAGCGGGTCATTCAGGTGCTGCCGATCAACGACACCTCGATGACCGGGACCTGGGAGGACTCCTACCCGTACAACGCCAATTCGAGTTTCGCCCTGCACCCGCAGTTCCTGCGGCTGACCGAGGCCGGGGTCGTGGAGGACGCCGAGTACCGCCGCCTGCGCGACGAACTGAACGCCCTGCCCGAAGTGGATTACGAACGTGTCAACCGGACCAAGCAGCGGCTGCTGCGGGCAGCTTTCGCGCAGAATGCCGCCTACACGGCCTCACGGCCCGATTACCAGGCATTCGTGGCGGACAACCGCTCGTGGCTGCTGCCCTATGCGGCCTACTGCACGCTGCGCGACGAACACGGCACGGCGGATTTCGCGTGCTGGGGCGATATGTCCCGCTACGACCGCAAACGGGTCGAGGCGTACTGCCTGCGCAGGCACGACGAGGTGGCCTACCATTGCTACGTGCAGTTCTACCTCCACCTGCAGCTCTCCGAGGTCAGCCGCTACGCCCACAGCCGGGGTGTCATTCTGAAGGGCGACCTGCCGATCGGTGTCAGCCGCACGAGTGCCGACGCCTGGCAGTCGCCACGGCTGTTCCACCTCGATTCGCAGGCCGGAGCACCGCCCGATGCCTTCTCGGCCATGGGCCAGAACTGGGGATTCCCGACCTACGACTGGGAGCGCATGGCCCGGGACCACTACGCCTGGTGGCGGGAGCGGCTGCGCAAGATGAGCGAATATTTCGACGCCTACCGCATCGACCACATCCTCGGATTTTTCCGCATCTGGGAGATTCCCGCCGAGGCGGTCCACGGGCTGCTGGGGCACTTCAACCCCGCCCTGCCCTACCCGGCCGAGGAGCTGCGCCAGGTCGGATTCGACGTCGAAAAGGGGCTCTACACGACGCCACCGCTCGATGACGCGACGCTCGGCGAATTTTTCGGCGACCGGGCCGGGGAGGTTCGCGAACGCTGCCTGAAGGAGGGGCGGCTCCGCCCGGAATTCGCCACGCAGCGCCGGGTCGCCGCACAGCTCCCGGGCGAGGACGAGCCGACAAAACGCCTGCGCGAAGGGTTGATGGCGCTGCTGGACGACGTGCTTTTCGTCGAGGACCCGCGCCGCAAAGGGTATTTCCACCCCCGTATTGCGGGTCATGCCACCCGCACCTACCGGATGCTGGCCCCCTGGCAGCAGGAGGCTTTCAACCGGCTGCACGACGACTTCTTCTACCGGCGTCACGACCTATTCTGGAAAGAATCGGCCCTGCGCAAGCTGCCGATGCTGCAAACCGCCTCCGAGATGCTTCCCTGCGGCGAGGACCTGGGGATGATCCCCGCGTGCGTCCCGGAGACGATGCGCATGTTGCAGATCCTCTCGCTGGAGATCCAGCGGATGCCCAAGACCTTCGGGGAGGCCTTCGCCGATCCGGCCCGTTATCCCTACCTGAGCGTCTGCACCACCTCGACCCACGACATGAACCCGCTCCGCGCCTGGTGGGAGGAGGACCGCGACGTCACGACGCGCTTCTACCGCGAGGTGCTGCACGGCGAAGGCGGCGCACCCCGCAGTTGCGAGCCGTGGATCTGCCGCCGGATCATCGAGATGCACCTCGCCTCCCCGGCGATGTTCACGATCCTGCCGCTGCAGGACTGGCTCTCGATGGACGAGACGCTGCGCGCCGCGGACCCGCACAAGGAGCGGATCAACATCCCGGCCATTCCCCGCTACCAGTGGCGCTACCGGATGCACCTGACCCTCGAACGGCTGCTCGCGGCCGAGGATTTCAACACCACGCTTTGCGACATGATCGTCCTCAACGGCCGCCGGTAAAATCCGGCAAGGGGGGGGGCTTCCCAAAACCGTTACACACGAAAAAATCCGGACGATTTTCGTCCGGATTTTTTGCTGTATTCCGCGGTTCCGCTATCCGAAGAGTTCGTTGAGCAGGGCCGCCAGGCGGTAGGCCGCCTTGATGAGCTGCCGTTCGGGCAGCAGGTAGGTATCCTGTACGAACGTATTGTCGTACACCTCGTCGGGCCGCTGCCAGTCGTAGATCACCCGGCAGTCGACGGCCGTCTCATGCACCCATTCGCGCGGAGTCCCGGCCGCTATGGCCCGACGCTCGCGTTTCGTATGGGTATCCAACTGTTCGCGGTACTCCGAATAGCTCCAGCCATGCGCCCGGTCGAGCACGCCCCAGTCCCACACGGCATGATAGGACATCTTCTTGCCGTTGAGCACGGCCCGGCCGCTCTTACACCCCGGATACTTCACATGACTCGGGCAGTGCATGTCCCCGACGATGTGGATGACATACATCAGGTTCAGCCGCACGAGCGAATCGTCCATCTCCCGGTAGTTGCGCAGACGGTCGCAGGCCTGCATGAGCGCCACGACACAATTCATCTTGCCGTTGCGCAGGGTGTCGACCAGCTGCATCCGCTCGTCGACATAGCTGACATGCTCGATGTCGCGGAACTCCGGGGCATCCCGATGCTTGTCCATATAGGAAGCATAATAGACGATGGAGTGCTCCAGATAACGGGAGATGTTGCGTTTGGCACGGCGGGTCAGATGCTGTTCGGCGATGCTGGCGATGGCGTCGTGGCGCGTGCGGTCCCAGGCCGCCGCCGGAAGCGCCATCCCCGCGACCGCAAGGAACAGCAGGGTGTATTTCCAGATTTTCGATTTCATGGTACACAAGCTTTTTATCGAGCGGTTACTTCGTCAACGAAACGACCCGGAAATTGTCGAACTGAACCCGGTTCTTGCTGGCGGCCGCAGGCCCGAACAGCACTTGGGTCGTGGCGTCGGCACCCTGGATGCGGAAGGTGAAGCCCTCCCAGGCATTGCCCCGCGAGAGCGTGACGGTCAACACGCCGTCTGTCGCCCCTTCGATGGTTCCGGCCCCGCGCAAAGCGATCGTCAGGGATTTGTTCGTATCCGCGGTCTTCGAGAAATACTGGTAGAAGTAGGTGGCGTCGAACGAAACCTCCACATCGTCTGTTCCCGAAATGGCCGTAAGGGCGGGCGAGATCAGCAGGCCCTGCGCCGACGAAGAGTTGATATGGATATATCCCGGACGTGTATAGACGCTCTTTTTGCTGCTGTCATAACTCCACCCGTGGAGCGAGGTCCCCTCCTCCTCCAGCTTGTCGAAACGGATCATCGTATCGGTCGTACAGTAGGTGTTGATCCAGTCCGTGTTGGTTGCCAGCAGGGCGCTTCCACTCGCCGGGTCGATCCACGAGAAATCATCCTGGAAATAGACGGTGGCCTTGCTTTCGACAAGCTGCGCCTGCAGCGCCCGCGAACTCTCCGACGAACGGTAGGTCTGCGGAATCTCCTGCTTGCCGGAGTCGTAGTTCATGTGGTTGGCCACGATCCGCACGTTGAAGTACGGATGTCCGCCGACGCTCTTTCCGTCGAGCCCGCCGATATGCACATGGGGCTCCCAGCTCTTGCCCGTGGCCGCAATCTGTCCATCGGGGCGCACCACGTAGTAGGTATAGTCGGTCGCATTGGGCACCGCGGTCCAGCTCAGGTCGAAGCCGTAGGCCGAAGCGTCCGACAGGGTCACGCTCCCGGGCGTCTCCAGCTGCGGGAGATCCGAAGCCGACGTGTAGGCGTCATCGAGTTTCACCACCGCGAAGTAGTTGAAGAAGAGGCGTCCCTTGGCTGCCGTCCGCGATTCGAGGCGGAAGCGCGTCTCGGCGGTTATGTCCTGCACGACGAAACGGTGGCGCACCCAGTCGTTCCAACTGCCCAGCTCGAACTCGATCTGCTTCGTTCCATCCTCGAAGGTGCCGTCGCCCTCGATCGTAATGGCAGCCGTATCGTCATCGTAATAGTCGTTGGTCCCGAGGAAGGCCGTACCGCCGACGATCACCTCCGCCTTGTTGACCTTCGTGCCGGGGTCGATGGCCGAAACCCGGGGCGTGAAGACCGAGCCCACGGCCGAAGCGGTTCCGAGTTTGATGCTTCCGGCATAGAGGTAGGCCGAGGAGTTGCTCGAAGTCATCTCCCAGCCCTTCTCTTCGAGCAGGGCCTTACCGGCGGCCGACACCTTGTCGAAACGGATGCCTGCCGGATTGCCCGGATAGGTATCGACGAAACTCTCCTCGCCATAGACGCCCACGGTCACCCACGACAGGTCGTCTTCGAGCAGGGCATAGCCCGCCGGGTGCGAATCGACACCCGTCACGGAGCTCTTGACCGTTCCCTCGACCGGCTCGCACCACTCCGACGCCTCATAGGTCGGATCCGCTTCGGCCGGGAGTGCGCGGACGGTCAGCGAACAACTCGTTCCGGCAATCAGCCCGTCGAACACCACGTTCGTCTCCGACGTCTCGCCGCTGCGCGATTCGACGACCTCGCCGCAGTTCAGGCAGGTGTAGGTATATTCGTACCGGGCGGCATTCTCCACGGCGGGCCAGGAGAAACGTACCGAGCTGACCGTTGAACCCTCCTGGTCATAGGTCACTTCAGGCGTGTCGAGGGGAGTCAGCTCCACGGGAGGCTGCTCGTCGGCCCCGGCCTTCACCAGGCGGACGTTGTCGAAGAACCAGCGGTTCGCCTTGACCTCCTCGACCGACTCGAAGACGATCTGGGTCTGGTCCGTGGCGCCGTAGACGATACACTCCTTGGTCTCCCACTGCATCGGGGTCGCGGTCTGCATCTCGAAGAGCTTCACCGTCGAGACGTCGTCGTTGATCGTCCCCGGGCCGATGACGCGCACCTGCATCGTCGAGGGATCCCACGAACCGCCCGAAGAGACGTAGATGCAGCAGTCGAAGCTCACCTTCACGTTGGCCGCGCAGTTGTGCTTGATCTCCAGCGCCGGAGTCACCAGACCGCCGCCGCAGCCCGCGGCATTCGAAGCCCGGCCCATCTTGATGTAGCCGACCCGCAGGTAGACCCGCTCCTTGAGTTTGTTGTCGTCGGTCACCCAGCCCGAATTGATCAGCGTATTGTAGGCCTCGTCGCCGAAGGCGGCAGCCGTCACGCCGTTCCAGTACTGCTCGGCCGTGAGCGGCGTCGGCCAGGTCCCGACGTAGTCGGTTCCGCCGTAGACATCGGTCACCCAACTGAAATCATCCTCGAAATAGACATATCCCTCGGGCTGTCCGTCGTCGGCCCCGACCTGGAAAACGAGTTCATCGCCCTCGCCCACATTCCCTTCGTAGAAGCGGAAATCGTCCAGACAGCAGGCGCCGCCCGTGTTTTCAATGCGCAGGTCGAGGCTCTTGGTCTCCTCGGGAACGTAGAAGCAGGCAAGTATCTCCTTCCAGGCGCTCTCCGTTCCGGATTCCAGCCATTCACAGGGGACCTCGACGAACTCGTCGCCGCCGTTCCCGGCCAACAGCCGCAGCTGCGACTCCTCCAACTGCCCCGAGAGGGGAGCAACCCCGACCTTGACCCGGAAATAGCGGTCGCCGAGGAGCGATATGCCGCTGACGGAGAACGACGGGGTCAGTCCGTCCTCAACCCCTGCGGCATCGGCCAGCACGACGGCATTGCCGCCCGTTGCAGCCTCGTAACCCGAGGAGGCGTGGTCGGAAACCACCTCGGCGTGAACCCCCGAGAAGAGCGCCGAGGCCGTACCGACGCCGTCGGCCCCCCACTCCGTGAAGTCGGAGACCGCAACCGGAGCGCCCACGGGTTCCGCACCCATGCCCGTGCGGAGATAATAGATCAGTTCGTCGGCCGAGCCCTGCCGGACCTCTATTTGAGCGGTCACGCCGTCCAGCGAATCGAAGTAGAGCGTTGCCGTGCGGGCCTCGCCCGGGTTCACCTCGGCCATCACATGGACCTGGTGGCTGCCGTAGGCGGCGCGGGGCGATACCGTAAGCCAATCCGCCTCTTCATCGATGTTGATGACCCAGTAGACGTTGGAGGTAACCTCGAAGGTGACGTCGCCACCCTCATAGGTCAGGCCGCGCTTGTTCGCACTCACGCTCGTCGTATTGACCCCGAGGGTCGGTTCCTCGACCTCGGACTCGCTGCATGTCGCGAACGACACCCCGGCCAGCACGAGGAACAACGTCCGGATCCAGTTCAATAGATATCTTTTCATCGTTTCACTATTTTCGATTATTTCATACTCTTCGTAAAGGCCTTGGGACGCGCCATCTGTTCGCTCCACTGGTTGCCGAAGCGGTCGGTCACCCGGATCTCAAGCGTGCCGGTCGCACTGGATGCCGTCGCCGAGAAGATGTGCGACATGGCACAGGAGGCCCAATCCGAAGTGGCCTCGGCACCCTGCTCCACACGCGGGATATCGAAGACGATCGTATGGAGCGGGTCGCGCTGGAGCAGCCGCTTGACCGGCAGCGAGACGCCGTTTTCGAAGACCTCGACACGCCACTCGGGATCGTAGTTCCAGACGTTGATGAAGACCTCGTTCTCCCCGACCGACGCATAGTCGTACCCGCCGTTCGTGCGGCTCGGATACTGCGAGAGGTAGGACTTGTAGAGGTTGGTGTTCAGGTGGGCCTTGACCACGTTCATGTCGTAGCTGCGGAACTGATAGCCGGGCTCCTCGCCGATTCCCTTGTAGTACCACTCGACCTCCTTGTCCGAGAAGGTGTAGACGCCGTAACCGGCCGGGGTTCCGTCCACGCAGATCGCACGGTTGGAGTAGAAACTGCTCCACCACCAGGTCTCGCACACCGCGGCGGTATTGTGCTCGATGATCCCCTCGTCGATGACCATCGTGCTGTTGTAGTGGGTGTGGCCCGTGATGAAATGCACGTTGGAGAAGCCCTCGACGGCCTTCAGCAGGGCGGCCGTACCGCCCGTCGTACTGGACATCCGGGGCACGTTGCTGAACGAGGCGTTGTAGTTTCCGTGGAGCTGGACATGGAGGCAGATGACCAGCGGCGCCGTCTTGTCCTCCACGGCGGCCAGGTCGTCGGCCAGCCACTCCATCTGGGAGAGCGAAACCAGCGCATTGAAGTCGCGGGCTCCGACGACGCCTTCCGCACCGCCCGTATTGATCCAGTCGATGTCGTCCAGCACCACATAGTGCACACGCCCGAGGTTGAACGAGTAGTAGTTCGGGCCCAGCGTATTGCAGTAGGGGGTCTGCCCCGGGACGTCGCCCGTGACATAGGGGTCGTTGTCGTGGTTGCCCATCGCGTGGAAAACCGGAACCGTGTAACCGCTGGAGGCCAGCAGGCGCTTGTAGTCGGTCATTGCAAAGTCGTTGTCGTACCAATAGCGGTCCCAGGTCATGTCGCCCGCAATCAGGCAGTAGACCGGCAGCGAACTCGACTCGGCGAAGGCCTGCGTTTCGGCCAGGAATCCGTTGCTGAAGTTCTTCAGGTCGTTCTGCTTGTCGGCCAGATGGAGGTCGGAACCCACCAGCATCACGTGACGGTCGTTGTCGACCTCCACGAGTTCGAAATTGTGCGTCTCGCAGACCTCGGTCCCGGCGGTGAATCCGGCCCAGAATCCCATCATGTCGCTGTCGAAGACCGCAGGTTCGTATCCCGAGGGCAGCGTGATGAAGACATAGCCCAGCGACTTGGCCGATGCGAGCCAATAGAAGCCGTTTTCATCGGTCACCGTGGTCTCGATACCGTCGGAAACCCGCACGCCGGCCACGCCCCGGTCCCCGCAATAGACAATGCCCTTGAGGTTGCAGCCCTCCTTGTCGGGGACCTCCTGGTCGATGGTCAGGTAGATCCGGACCGTGGTGACATACTGCTCCGCAGCCCCGCGGACCACGTAGACGTCATAGGTGCCGCGGACCAGCTCCGAAGGGATGACGACACGGGCCGTCTTGGCCGTCACGTCGCCGACGGGCATCTCGATGCGCAGCCCCTCCGCGCGGAACGACAGGAGATCGCCCGCCTCGAAACCCCGGCCCTGCAGCGTGATCTGCTGCCCCTCGTAGACGCTCATCACCGAAGCGAGATAGAGGTTGCGGACCAGGCGGTCGGGTTGTACGAACTCCTGCGGCTCCTCCTCGGAGCAGCCTGTCAGCGACCAGAGACAGGTCGCCAACAGGAATATTTTCAACAGATACAACGAATATTTCATACTCTTTTCATGCGTTTTTCGGGTTCTACATATCCAGGCACGACATGCGGATGATACCCAGACGGCTGGTGCCTTCGGCGGTATCCTCGTTGTCGCTGGCGTTGCGCTGGCGCGTGGCGCGCAGGCGGATCGAGAAGTTCGAGCGATTCTTCAACTCGTCGGGGAGCACGAAGAGGTACTCGGGAGCATGGATGCAGCTGTGCCAGTTGGAGGCGACATACTCGTAGCCGATCGGGGTCCACTCCTTGGCATCGTCCGTCTCGGCCCACTCCATCTGGAAGTACATCGGGCCCAGCGTGTTGCTCGACGCCGTGAACTGGAGCGAAATCTGCCCCGTATATCCCGCCGTGGAGAGGTTCGAAAGGATCCAGCAGCAGCCGTCGGTATCGGAATTCACCGCCGAGGTGTTCTTCCACCAGTTCTGCGCCATCAGGGCGATGTACTGTACGCCCTTCGTGTTGCCGTAGGTCGGGAGCCAGCTGCCGGTCTGCTCGTTCCAGGTTGCCGCCGTGCAGCGGGCATGGGCCCAGGCGAGGTACATCTGCTGCGTGTTGCCCGAAGTCGAGCCCAGGACGTCGACACCCACCGAGTGCTTGAGCTGCCCTTGCCCGACGGAGGCCATGACCGTGGCCATCGACCCCTTGTTGTCGGTCCACGGCCCGATCTGCATGATGGTCTTCGAGAGGCGCGTGGCGGGATCGGTCCCGAAGTTGGTGATGTCCGACTCGCGGCGGATGCGGATGCACCACGACTCCACCTTGCGGCGGCTCTCGTCGCGGCCGTCGTAGACGTTGCACTTGTAGCGTTTGTTGACGATACCCGTGATGTCGCCCGCACCCTCGGGCATCATCGACAGCGCCCGTTCGGTGAACGACCACGTGGTGTAGAGTTTCGTCGTGTTGCCGTGAGCGTCGCGCACGTAGTGGCCGTACTCGATCGTCAGGTCGTTGTAGTCGGCCGAAGCCTGGTAGGCCGCACCCTGCTCCACGCCCAGGTAGCCCGACTCGTTGATGTTGACCAGCGTACCGTAGGGCAGTGCGAACTCCACGTTGCGGAGCGTTACCAGCCGGTTCTCGTACTGCGAAAGCTGCGAAACGTCGTCCAGCACGATCGGCTCGACCGCCGGGCCCTGTTCGGAGGACTGCACGGCCGACGACGACAACCGGTCGATCTTCAGACCGTTCGTATAGGTGTCGCGGGCGATGATCTGACCGTACATGTGGATGGTCACCCGATCGTTCGGATCATAAGTATTGTCCGCCTCATTCTCGAATTCGATCCACAGACCCGCGTCGGCATCCTGGATGAACATCGTATTGGCGGGGGTTTCGCCCTTCTTCCCGTAGGCCACGGGGTAGTTGCGCGTCGTGCGGTCGCTGATGACGCTGCCCACGACATAGACGTTCTCGGAGATCTTGCCCTCGCCCATCGCCAGCAGCTCGGAGATCGAGACTTCACGGGCGTTTTCGAAGGCCGTGGTCCGGTCGGCCTGGTAGATCACGAACTCGCGCGACAGCGAGGTGCCGTAAGCCTGGATGCGGATGCGGGCCTCCCGGGCGGCATCGCCCTCATTGGGTGCACAGACAAAGGTCTGCGTGCGGTCGGTGAACTCCCCGATGCTCACCCATGAAGCATCCTCGGGATCGACCAGCTCGGCCACCCAGTCGACATTCGACGTCACGTTGACCGTGAAGCTTTCGCCCTTGACCGACACGGTCTTGCCGGCATCGCCCATGTCGATCTCCAGCACGGGCTCGGCGGCCTCCTGGTTGAACTTCAGCACCATGACCGACTCTCCGTCGACCACGACGTTCAACTCGCCGTAACGCCTGTAAGCGGTCTTGTTCTCCTTGACGAGCGTCGAGAAGCGGGCATCCCCCACCCCTTCTGCAGGCCAGAAGGAGATCCATTCGGCATCCTCGGCATAGGTGGGCACCAGCTGCCAGTGGCCATGGTTCGAGTACATCAAAAAATCCTGCATTCCGCCGCTGACGCCATAGGAGAGCTCCTCCAGGGGGTTCCGGTCGGGATCGAGCAGATAGAGGTACTTCTCCGCCGTGTCGTCCTTCTCGCAACCGGCGAACATCACACCCGCCATCATCAGTAGCAAGGTCCGCCAAAAGGCCCCGTTCCAAATATGATATAATCTTGTTTTCATGTACTTTAGCATTCTTAGGGTTTATCGGATTCCCCGCTCGACGGCCTCCAGCGACCACCACAGCGGAGTCTTCATGTCGTCATCGCCGCCATAGACGTTGCGCAGGCGGGCCAGCGCCTCTTCGTAGTTTTCGCGGTTGGTCTCCATGGTGTTGGTCGGATAGACCAGACGCCGCGGCAGGATGTGGTCGTTGAAGGTTCCCGTACCGATGACCAGCTCGGGATAGCCCGTCCGCCGGTAGTCGGCCCAGGCCTCGAATCCCACCCAGAAGAGCGCCACATACTTCTGATCGAGGATCGCCTTCAGCGTCCCGTCGTAGGGGACGTTGGCCAGGAAGTTCTCGATGACCCGGTCGGTGATGTTCAGCCCCGTCTTGTCGACGCCGTGCCAGAACTCGATGGAGGCCCGGATGGCCTGCTGATAGGTCGCGGCGGCATCTCCGGCCACCCAACCCCGCTGCATCGCCTCGGCCTGGATGAAGAGCACCTCGTCGTACTTCATCAGCGCATAGGGCGAATCGTACTCACCGAGATTCGTCTTGTTGAGATTCGCCACGCCCGTGAGGTCGGCCTCCTGGGCCTCGATGCCGCTCTGGCCGCCCTTCCAGCCGTCGGCGCCCGACGGTTGGCGGAACCAGATGCCGATACGCGGGTCGCCGGTCTCCTTCATCATGTTGATGATCTGCTCGGCGGGGCGCCGTCCCGTGGAGGTCGTGAACTGGGTCTCCAGCCGCGACCCGAAGTAGTTGACAAAGGGCTCCACGGCATCGTAATACATCGTGGCGTTGTCGTCGTTCGAGGTGAAGATCGGATAAACCGCCGGCGAAGAGAAAATCTCGTTGATCTTCTCCGACACCCCCAGCACGTCGTTGCGGTTGCTCAGGCGCATGAGCAGGCGCAGGTAGAGCGAATTGTTGAACTTCTGCCACTTGGCCACGTCGCCGCCGTAGAGCAGGTCGCGTTCGGGGTTTTCGAGCGCCGCCGAGGCGTCATACAGCGAATTGGCATACTCGTAATCGGCCATCAGGGCGCGGTAGACATCCTCCTGCCGGTCGAATTTCGGCTGGCTGATTCCCTCCGAGGGGCCCTTGAACGCCTCCGTATAGGGGGCATCGCCGAAGATGTCGATCACGTTGGAGATCAGCAGCGTGCGCAGCGTGACGGCCACGGCCTCGTAGTTGGGGTTCTCGCGCTGGATGGCCAGCAGGCGCATGTGGTCGGCATTGGCGGCCTGGCGGTAGAGGTTCGACCAGGCGGACGAACCCACCGAATTGTCGATCACGTAGCGGTGGTAGGTGTTGTTGCCCGACCCGGCAAACGTATACTGGATCAGCTCGCCGTTCAGCAGCCATGTCCGATAGAGGAATACCTCGGTCCCGGAGTAGAGCAGCTGCTGGAGCATACCCGAAGGCCCGATATTCCACAAGTCCATTTCATTGGGATTGGTATTGTACTCGTCGAACTTCGTCGTGCAGCTCCCGAGGGAGAGCAGCAGCGCCGTTGCGAGCATCAGATATTTCAATGTTTTCATCTTTGTCCTGTTTTAGAATCCGAGCTTAAGGCTGAAACCGTAGGAGCGTAGCATGGGATAGGCACCCGTCTCCACACCCCGGTAGAGCGACGAGCCGGAGAGCGATGCCACTTCGGGATCATACTGCGGGAAGTTGGTGATGCAGAAGAGGTTCGTGGCGAAGAACGAAACCGAGACACTCTGGAATATCTTCGTCTTGGCGCAGAGGCTCCGCGGCAAGGCGTACTCGACGCGCAGCTCCTTCATCTTGAGGTAGGAGGTGTCGAAAACGTTCGATTCGGTATTGGCGCGCGGGTAGATCACCGTATTGTAGTAGTCGACCGCATCGGTGGTGATGGTCGTGTTCTTCGAGTAGGTTCCGTCCTCGGCGACATTGACGCCCGGATGGACCAGCCCGTCGTAGCGGCCTTCGAGCGAATTGGTCAGCTTGCCCATGTAGGAGAGGATCGAATTGGTCAGCGAGTAGGCCTTGCCGCCGTAGGAGGCTGCGAACGAGGCCGTCAGCGAGAGGTTCTTCCAGCGGAGCGAGGTCGTGAAGCCGCCCTTCCACAGCGGATAGATGCTGCCCAGATCCTTCAGGTTCGTACCGTCGAGAATCGAGTTGCCGGTCTCGGCGTCGACGATGTCCTGCCCCGAGCAGTCGATCTTGCGGCCCTGCTCGTCGTAGTAGAAGGCCCCTTCGGGCGCCGTCTGGAGTCCGTAGCCGTAGATGCGTCCCAGCTCCGTACCGGGATAGGCATAGATGAAGACCTTGCTGCCGATGGTGTTGTTGGCGTTGAGCTGCCAGACATTGACGCCCGGAGCCAGCTCGACCAGTTCGTTCCAGTTCTTCGACCAGTTGACGTCGATGTTCCAGCTCCAGTTCCGGTGCTCGATCGGGCGGAAGTGCATGGCCACCTCCACGCCGTTGTTGCGCACGCAGCCCGCATTGATGACCATCGACGAGGCGCCCGTCGCCCAGTCGGAGGGGACGTTGATGATCTGGTCGGTGGTCTCCGAATCGTAATAGGCCACGTCGAACGAGATGCGGTTCTTGAAGAAGTGCCCTTCGACACCCACCTCCCAGCTCTCGACGTTCTCGGGTTTCAGGCGCATGTTCTTGGTCGAGCTCGGAAGCGTATAGGCCCCGGTGAAGACCGTGGAGTTCGAGTAGGCGGCGAGCAACTGATAGGGTTCGGTGTCGTTGCCGACGTTGGCCCACGAGCCGCGGATCTTCAGCATGTCGATCCACGCGGCCTTCTGCTTGAGCCCCAGCACCTCGTCGAGCAGCACGCTGGCGCTCACCGACGGATAGAAATAGGAGTTGTAGCCCGGGGCCAGGGTCGACGACCAGTCGTTGCGGCCCGTAATGTCGAGAAAGAGCATGTCGCGCCAGCTCAGCGACACGAAACCGTAGAAGGAGTTGATCGACTTCATGCGCCGCACGGACGAGAAGTCGAGCGTTCCGTTGACATTCTGGAGGATGAAGACGTTGGGCTCCTCCAGCTGCTGGGCCGTCAGGCGGATGTTGCTGTACTTGTAGACCATGTTGTTGCCGCCGAACGAGGCATTGAGCGCAAAGTCCCCGAAGTTGTCGCGGTAGTTGAGCAGGAAATCGTTGTTGATCTCCAGCGAGCGGATGGTCTGTTCACGGTACATGCCGTCGAGGTAGGCGTGGGTGTACTGGGGTTTCTGCTGGGTGCGGAAGTCGTTGCTGAAGTCCAGTCCCGAACGCAGCGTCAGCGACAGCTTGTCGGGGATGATGTGGCCCGTCACGCTCGCATTGCCGTACACGCGGTCGCGGGTCTGCGTATTGAGGCATTCGTACACGATGAAATAGGGGTTGTCCATCGACCCGTTGATGAGCTTCGCCGAGGTGTCGGCCCCCGAGTAGTAGTCGACCAGGCGTCCGCTCGCCCACTCGTTGTAGGCGTCGTCCACCGAGGCGCTGACCGGCTGCCAGAGCAGGGTCTTCAGCGGCGAGGAGTTGCTGTAACCGCCGACAGGCAGGTTGTCCGAATTCTTGCGGTAGTAGGTCATCTTGACCGACGCCTCGATCCACTTGTTGCGCTTGCTGGAGGCCGAGACGCTGATGTTCTGCGTATTGAATCCCGTATTGGGGACGATCCAGTCGTTGCGCGTATCCTTGATCGAGAGGCGGAACTGCGAGCCGCGGCCGTCGCTGGCATCGACCGCCACGCTGTTGGTATAGGTGACGCCCGTGCGGAAGAAACCCTTGTACCAGTCGCACACCCCGTATGGCAGCCGCGTATAGGTATCGGTTTCGGGATCATACGAGGCGTACATGTAGCGCATCTGCCCGTCGATCTTCTCGCCGAACTGATAGCGGGAGTGGAAGGCCGGGATGCGCACGCCGGTATCCGAATGCTCGGCATCCACGGTGTAGAACGAATACTCGTCGGGGCTCAGGCCGTCGGAGGTATGTCCCGTGTTGATGGTGGTCTTGCGGAAGTCCCCGGCGCCGTACTCATACTGGAAATCGGGCCAGTAGCCCGCCTTGTCGAAGGTGACCGACGTGGTATAGGTCACGCCGATGCCCCGCTGCTGGCGGCCGGACTTGGTCGTGATGATCACGGCGCCGTTGGCGGCCCGCGAACCGTAGAGGGCCGTCGCGGCCGGGCCCTTGAGGATGGAGATGCTCTCGACATCCTCGGGGTTAATGTCCCCGGCGCCGTTACCGTAGTCGATCGGGGCGTCGTCCGACTCGTAGGAGCCGGAGGTGGAGTTCCCCTCCATGCCGTTGCCGATGGGCACGCCGTCGACGACGAAAAGCGCCGTATTGTTGTTGTAGGAGAGGGATCCTTCGCCGCGCAGCGTCACACGCACCGATCCGCCGGGGCCGGCCGACGACTGGTCCAGGTTCAGACCGGCGACCTTGCCGGCCATTCCGCTCAGCCAGTTTCCGCTGGCGCTGTTCGTGATGTCGTCCTCGCCGATTTTCGACACGGCGTACCCGAGGCTCTTCTCCTTGCGGGTGATACCGAGGGCCGTCACGACGACATCCTCGATGCTGTTGGCCGAGGCCTCCAGGGTGAAATCCAGCCGGGTACGGGTCCCGACCTCCTGCGTTACGGAGTTGAATCCCAGATACGAGCAAATGATCCGAGCCTTCGAGGGCACGGTCAGGGAGTATTCGCCGTTCGCGCCGGTGCTGGTACCCTGGGTCGTACCTTCGACGATGAGCGTCGCACCGACGAGCGGATTTCCCTCGCTGTCCCTGACGACACCCGAGATCCGGATATTACGCTCGACAGATTCGAACACTTCACCATTTGCCGCGATGCCGTGAAGCGGCGCCGCCAGTGCACCCAGCAACAGCAGCACACAACCCTTCGTACAGACAACGCCCCAGCGTTCTATCATAGAAGTAAGAAGTTTCAACATGGTTTGTTTTAATGGTTCATGGTTTGCAATGGTCATCGATCAATGGAAAGGGGCCGGTGTTCTCAGCCGAACGGAAAAGAGGGTCGTTTCTTCATCATACAAATCAGGGTTTACTGGATTAACATTTTCACTATCGGTTTCCCTTTGCGCTGCAAATAGCGGCACAAAAATATCATAAAGAAAAATTCAGCATGTTTCAATTCCATGTATTTTGCGGGTTTCCCGGTTTTACAACAGGAGGTCCGCATCCGCATCCGCAGGTTTACACCTGAATCTCCACCTCTCCGCAAGCCCCGTCACACGAAACGATACCGGACCTTATTGATGAATTTTATGAATCGGGAGCACTTTCAGTTGCAAAGAAAGTAAAAAAGAAATAAAAATGCAAAATTAAACAGCTATAAAATATCACAAAAGGAAAATAATTCACAAAACATCTCGAAAGTAAAGCAACCAAAAGAGACAAGCAAACCCGTCAAAAAAAGAAACGACCGGACCGTCCCTCCGCCAAAAAGACGCTATAAAACCGCCTCGCCACGGGCTTTCCGCAGCGCGACGGGCGTGGGACTGGGATTCGTAGCCCAGCACTACGGGTGGAACTGGGCCTATGTGGGGATTCTCGGCATGGCACTGATCGGCATGGCGATTTTCCTGCTGATGTGGGGCGCCCGGGCCGACGGCTACGCCGCGGAGTCTGGAGATCGGTAGTCCTCTCGCAGAGCGGAGAGCTGGGAGGCAGTGATTTATGCCGCTGATTTTGCTTGGGAAAGAGCGGAAAAATCCCTATATTTGTAGGATATAGGATGCGGTTCGGCATAGTCAAACCTGAAAACTTCGTTTTCGTTTGCCTCTGCGCTCATCTTTTCTTATATTTACAGAATATAGGATGCGGTTCGGCACAGTCAAACCTGAAAACTTCGTTTTCGTTTGCCTCTGCGCTCACCTTTCACTATATTTGCCTTTGACAACTTTTTGTTGCACTTTTTGATGACAGAACCATGTTGAGCATCGCCGAACGACACAAATACATTCTCGACACGCTGAATGCACACGGATTCGTGCGCATTACG
>CALUMM010000035.1 GCA_944321755.1 uncultured Alistipes sp. | reverse complement strand
AACCTCTCCAACGAGGAGTTTTCGCTGGAGGTCTTTGCCCGGGAGATGCGGGTTTCGCGCTCGGTACTGAACATGCGGATCCAGCACATCGTCGGGAAATCGCCCATGGAGCTGCTGCGCAACGCCCGTTTGCAGCGTGCTGCGCAGCTTCTCGAAACCAAGGCCTACGACATTGCACAGGTGAGCTACATGGTCGGTTTTTCGGATCCGCGCTACTTCTCGACCTGCTTCAAGAAGCAGTTCGGCGTGAGCCCCCGGAACTATATCCAGGGGCACGGCAACGCCTGACCGGCGCCCGGAAGGCCTCAAACGGCGGAATTTCGACATATTAAGGCATCTTCCAAACATTTTTCCGCCCGGGTGTCGATACATTTGCATCGTAAACACCACACCCGAATGAAAACTTGGAGATACCTGCTTCTATCGCTGCTCTGCACGGCGGCATCGCTCCCGCCGGCCGATGTTTCGGCCCAACGCCGAATCGAACCGGCCAATCATGACTGGCTGTTCCGCTACCGGGAGGCCGCGGGCAAAGCACCCAAAGGAATCCCGCCCGAAGCCCGGACGGATTGCGACGAAAGCGGCTGGCAGCACATTTCGGTTCCGCACACGTGGCAGACCTACGAGACGACCGGCGAACTGCACCCCTTCATTGCCTCGCCGCACGCCCGGGACAATGCCCGCTGGTGGGACGGCAAGGGTTTTTACCGGAAACATTTCCGTCTCCGGCCCGAGATGCGCGGGCGCAAGCTCTTCATCGAATTCGACGGCGTGATGAAGAACTGTCTCGCCTACCTGAACGGACACCTGATCGGGGAGCATCTGGGCGGTTACGGGTGTTTCTATTTCGACCTGACCGACTATGCCGACTATGAGGGTGACAACCTGCTGGTTCTGGAGGTTTCGAACCAGCAGACCGACCCGCAGCGGGTCCCGCCGATGGATGCCGGATGCTGGAATTTCTACGGCGGCATCTACCGGAATGTCCGTCTGGTCAGCACGAGCGACGTCTTCATTCCGTTCCAGGGCTCCTACAAACACGAGGGAGGGACCCACATCACGACGGAAAACGTGTCGGACACCCTCTCCCGGGTCCGGATCCGCACCTGGGTGCGCAACGAGCGGCCGGAAGGGCAGGCCGTGGTGCTGACCACCTCGATCGTGGACGGCAGCGGGAAAATCGTTGCCTCGGCCTCCACGCCGCAGAACATCCATCCGCAGGAGACGGCGCTTTATGACGAAACGTTCGAAATCGCATCGCCCGAGCGGTGGTCGCCCGCGCGCCCCAATCTCTACAAGGTCGTATCGACGGTAAATGTCGGCACGGAATACTGCGACCGATACGAGAGCGTTTTCGGCATCCGCACCTTCACCTGGGACCACGCCGAACAGCAACTCTATGTCAACGGCGAACCGGTCAACATCCAGGGATTCAACCGCCATCAGGAGTATCCGTGGTTGGGCGACGCCATTCCCTACTTCATTCACCGCATGGATCTGCTGGACATGAAGAACAACCTCAACTGCACGGCCCTGCGGCCCGGACAATACTGTTCGGGGCCGGAGGTCTTCTCGCTGGCGGATTCGCTGGGGCTGATGACCTTTGCCGAGCTGCCGAACGTCAAGAACCGTCCCTTCTCTCCGGAGGCCCAATGGATGCAGACCGTCGAGATGGTCCGCCGGCTGCGCAACCACCCCTCGGTCCTGCTCTTCGACATGGGCGACGAGACGGATCGCGCGGCCGATTCCCGGTGGGCCTACATGGAATCCCCCGGGCACTTCATCACCTGTCGCCATTGCGAGGAGTCGGGCGGGCGGTTCGTCAGCATCACGCCCCAAGAGCTCCGGATGTCGAAAATGCTGCGGTGTTCGGTCCGGGGCTGGTACGGCGACGACGAAAAGCCCTTACGTCCCGAGAACCAGCAATGGACCTCGAACGACGAGTTCCGCCATCAGGTCGCCCTCGAAGGGAAAAAACCCGGATCGGCGGACGACCGCATCGATCAACGGAACCTGATGGTCTGGCTCTATGCGGACCATGGCTGCGACCGCGAATACCGGAATGCCCCGCTGCTTCACTATAATCCGAAGGGGTGGGTCGACAGCTATCGGGTTCCGAAATATGCCTATTATCTCTGGCAGGCGAACTATGCTTCCCGACCGATGGTCTTCGCCATGCCGCACTACTGGCGGCCGCAATACGTCGGAGAGCGGCGTCCGATCGTCGTGGACTCCAACTGCGAGGAGGTCGAGCTCTTCGTCGGGAGCCGGAGCCTCGGCACGCGCCGCCCCACGGCAGAAAACCGCCATTCGGTAACCTTCCCGGATGTCGAGGTCTGCCGGAAAACCCTGCGGGTCGAGGGCCGGAACCGGGGTGTGAAGGTCGCCGAATACCTGCTGCCCATGGCCGGGCGTGCGGAACGCCTGACCCTAAAGGCCTCGCACACGACCGTGGATGCAGCCCTTGACGGTGTATTCCTCGTTACGGCGGATATCGTCGACCGCCAGGGCAACCACATCTACGGAGCGCGTCCCGCCGTAAAATGGGAGGTCGAAGGCCCGGCCACGCTGGTCGGACCGGCGGAATACGTTTCGCAGTTCGACGACTCGGGGGCGCGGACCGGCAGCCTCTACATCGACATGCCGGTCTCCAACGTGGTACGCCCGACCGGGGAACCAGGCGAAATCCGGATCCGGGTCTCGGCCGAAGGGCTCGTCCCGGCGGAAACCAGCGTTCGGGCCACTCCTTGCAAAGCGGTCAAAAACATCACGCAATAAATGAAACGCATTCTGATCTTCGTATGGCTCACGACAGCCGCTGCGGTTTCGGCCCAGACCACCCGGACGCTGTTGCTCAACGGACAATGGCAGGCCGCCGTGGCGGAAAGCTGTCCCCGGGAGTTCCCGTACACCGTTCCCGTCCCGGGCATCATGTCGCAGGCCTCGCCCGATCCCGGCATCGACTTCGATGCCAACGAGTTGAAAGACAACGTGGGCTACAATTACGTGTGGTACACGACCGAATTTGATCTTTCGACTTCGCAGGACGGCTACGACAACGGCAACTACACCCACGCCCTGCTGCGGCTCCGGGCCAAGTACAACGCGCAGGTCATCCTGAACGGCCAGGTGATCGGTTACGATCCCCATTGCTGCTACTCCCACGGGGAATTCGATGTCTCGCACGCCCTGCGGTTCGACGGGCCCAACCGGCTGGTGGTCCGGGTCGGAAGCTGGAACACGGCCTCCTACCCCTCGCGGGAGAACGAAGCGGAGTGGTGGCGCACCTCCCGGGCCCCGGGGATCTGCGACGACGTGACACTCCAGCTGACCCGCGACGTGGCGATCCGCCATCTGAAGCTGCTACCCGTACCGTCGGAGGAGATCGTTCTCTGCACGGTCCGCCTGAGCAATTTCGGGACTCGGCCGCAGAGCGTCCGGGGGCGCATCACGATCGACGACTGCCGTTTCGATGCGGATAACGATTTCGACGAGGTGCCGGTCATTACGACCGTCGAGTGCGGCGAGCTGCAGCTTCCGGCGGACACCACCTGCGAATACACCTTCCGGATCCCGGCCTCGGGGCTCAAGCCCTGGATTCCGGGGCGCGGCGGGGATCCGCAGCTCTACCGTGCAAACTTCATCCTTTCGGGGAGCAGGGTTCAGGACTGCAAGACCGAGACTTTCGGGTACCGGGATATCCGGATTCAGGGCCGTGACGTACTGGTCAACAGCCGCAAGGTCCTTTTCCGGGCCGAGAACATCGCCTTCCACCGGGCCCTGACCCGATGGGCCGACGAAGTGTTCGATGAAGCGTGGATCCGGCAGTTCCTGCGGAGCGTCGTCGAGGAGTACGGCTTCAACTACCTGCGGATGCACCTGGGACACGCATACGGCAAGTGGTACGACATCGCTGACGAAATAGGGCTGATGATTCAGGACGAATGGCGGTTCATGCACGACGACGAACCGCAAGGGGCCGATCTCACCGCCACCGAGACCGAATTCCGGCGATGGATCGAAGAGAATGTCAACCATCCGTCGATCGTCGCGTGGGATCAGGAGAACGAAGGGCACGTGCGTCTCGACTCGCTGAAGGCCGAACTGCGCCGTTACGATCCGAGCCGACTGTGGGCCGAGGACAACTTCGATGCGCGGCATCTGTACGGATACTCCGAAACGGTCTCCGAGACCCCGGAATATCCTTTCGACGATTCGCGTCCGGCAACCGTTCTGGAGTCGTGCCGGCTGTGGCTCGACGAACGGGGCGACCTGGCCCTTCAGGAGAATTTCAAGACCAGCCGGACGGCCAGCGGCTGGGGGCTCTATTTCTACCGTCCGGGGGAGATCGAACAACTGCAGGCCGATCTTCATGCCGATCTGGGAAGTTTTTACCGGGCACATCGTCTTCAGGCCTGGGCGCCGTTTGCCCTGCTGAGCGGTGCGGCAAACGGCCAGAGCTTTTTCCTGGGGAATCTGGCCGACTCGCTTACGCCGCAGCGCAATCTCCAGGTTCTCAAGCGGCTCAACGAACCCTTTGGCGCAACGGTCGAAATGAACCAGGCGCGGGAGTGGTACAAGGAGCGGCAACTCTACACGCCGGGGCACCGGTATTCGAAACGGATCTGGGTATGGAACGACACCGACACGCTGCAGCGAGCCGAGCTGGAGGTCATGCTGTGCGACACGAGCGGCACTGTGGTTTCGGTCCGCAGAGCCAGGATCGAAGTTCCCGCCTGGGGCGTGACATCGGTCGACCTGCGTTTCCCGATGCCCCGCAAAGAGGGCGTCTACCTGCTGCGGCCGGAGCTTGTCCGGGCGGAGGGGGAGCGTATTCCGGGGCTCGAACGGCGGTTGCTGGTGGCCCGCCGCAGCGATCCCTGGCTCGGAGTGATGGCTTTCGGAGGTCATACCCGACCTTTTGCCGGATGCCGTTCGTTGTTAGAGAATTTCTCCGAGCAGGTGCTTTCGGACGAAATGCAACAGGCGATCATTGAACAGTCACACGGCGAGTTGATCGACCGGATTAGGTCTCAATCCGACGGATCGGTTCAAGTTCGAACGACACGCTATCCGTCTGCAGGACATTCCATTTCAACCGAGCGTTGTTTCGCTCCGCACGGAGAATTGCTTGCCGAAAAACAACAGGAGACAATGCTCTTTACGGATCTTCCGGATTCGATCCGGCAATATCTGGTCCAGCAAACCGGGAGTGTACCAATCGACGAATCAAAAATCCGCATATCACGAGACTCGGGAGTAACGACCTATACGATTTCGACGATCGGAAGTTCGATTCGACACATCATCCGCACCGGGTCGAACGGGACCATCGAGTATCGTCAGAAAAAATAATAATTCTCGACAATTAATCGACTCTTAAATAGGGTATTCAAGCATAGATACAAATGCGGGAATTAGATTCTTTTGTTTAAGTTAACAGAAGGAAAAACATTCCCCAAAATTACCAACTATAGTGTAACTGGAGCAGATCTTGCAAGATTCGCTCCAGGTTTTTATGTGCAGCAAGGCTCAAAAGCGGGCCGGAGCGAATACGACAACCTTTTTCCCGGGGAGCATCTCCATCTATGGAAGCTCCTGCCGGGAAAACCCCTCAGGGCATGAGATTGACATTTCGCTCCGGCCCATTACCTTGCTGCCGGATGAAAAGGAGCAGGGACAAAAACAACGGCCGACCTCGGGATCTCCGGGAGCCGGTCGCTATCGGAAAGTCGTTACATCTTGGCTGGAGAGTCATCCTGCTGGCAGAAGAACCCCACAGCCGACATGGCGGCGATTACCTCCATCAGATCGAAATTGGTGAATCGTCCTGAAATTTTAAGCAACGAATGAGAGCACGAGATATGCACAGTCCGAATCCCCGGATATTTGAGCTGCAGACAGATCATTTGTTTCTCAAAATTGAGCAAAGAGAGTGAGGAGCGAATCAGTTGATAGCTGAGAGACTCCGAATCCTTATGTTGAGCCTGCAAACGGAAAAGTATTTCCCTTGTTCTCGCCAATGCTTGCAGAGCTTCCAACCTGGAACAATACCGCTAAACACGATTAATAACGTGTATAGGCCAATCTAAGACGTTTATTATCTAAGTTACTCGGATTCATGTTCGTTGTATAAAGAAGTTTGATGAATTCGCTACGGCCGAATCTTTTGACCATATTATTCATAATATATTTTTTGAGGATCAAACAAAAGGATGGGCGCTGATCACAGGCCCATCCTGACACGAACCTCCAATTCACACGAAAAGAAGATTGCAAAAACAATTTACCGAATAATTGATTTCCTCATCAATTTATTCTTTAATACCATGTCCGGAGCCTATTTTGCAAGGACGAATTTGTCCACATCCGGCGTCCAGTCATAGTCATTGCCCATTGAGATCGTATTGCTGCCCCTGCGGAGCCGGATCGACACCTCACACGTCCCGATGGTACCGTTCGTCGGCTTTACCTCCACCGTCTGCCCGGCATCATTGACCCACAGGCAGAGGCGGCGCGGTTCGTCGCATTCGTAAAACAGCGTCAGCGTATAACGACCGCCTTTCCTACTATAGACATCCTCCCAGATGGCCCGATTCTCCGGGCGTCCGCCCAGTTGCACAATCTTGGCCCCGGCCGAATAACGTTCATCCCGCACATACCGGACCGGACGTTTCGAACCGTTGCCCAGTTCATTGTAAGTGGGCAGCAGGGCGTGTTCCGCTTCATAGATCGTGCGCTCCAGCCGCGTATCGGTCCGCAGCAACCAGATTGCCACGCTTTGCGGAGCCACCGTCAGCCGGACCGTATCTTCCAGCGCCCCGAGATCCTCGTGCCGGAGCAGGTCCCGCGCCGTCGTCCGGCCGCCCATCTCCAGATCGGCCAAAGGCTGTACGAACTCCAGCGCAGCGTCCGTCGGGTTGTAGAAAGCCACCACGCGCCGTTCGCCATGACGCCGTTCGAGGTCCTTGACCAGCACGTAACCGCCCCGTGATGCCTGCACCACGTAGGCCTGCAAGCCGAGCGGATCCTGGTTAACGGCTATCAGCTCGCGGTTCTGGAGCAGTTCGAGCGACGCCTGCGGAATCGTGGTCAGGTCGCAGCCGATCAGCAGCGGGGAGCTCATCACACACCACATGCCGAAATGGACCTCCTCCTGGCTGCGGGTCAATCCGCGGCCGATCTCCAGCATATCCATGTCGTTGTAGTGCCCGCCGCCCGCATAGGCCGAGAGATAGAGATTTTTGGAAACGAGCCGTTTGACAGCCTCCCAGTTCGGGCCGATGTCGCCGTCGATGCGCCACGATCCAGCCACCTCCCGAGCCCAGACACCCGGGAAAGCCCACCGACACACATTGATCCGCACGTCGTCGCGCCCCGTATTGAGAATCGCCCGGTGGATGGCCCGGTAGCGGGTCTCCTCATCCAGTCCGAGGTGGTCGCCCCCGCAGTAGTCGATCTTGATGAAGTCGAAATTCCAGTCCAGGAAGTATCGGTTTGCGTCTTGTTGGTCATGACCGTAGAATCCGGCCCCGACGCCATTGGCATCGTTGTCGAAGACCGACCCACAGGTGTTGCCGCCAGCGTCGCTGTAGATGCCGGCATACAGCCCCAGGGCATGAATATAGTCAACAACGGGCCGCATCCCGTTCGGGAAGCGTTCGGGGTGCGTATGCATGTTGCCCTCCGCATCGCGGGCACCGAAAAAGCCGTCGTCGATGTTGATATAGTCATAGCCTACGGCGTTGAAGCCCCGCTCGACCAGCGCTGTCGCTTGTTTCTTGATCAGCTCCTCATTAATGTTCACCCGGTAGGTGTTCCACGAACTCCAGCCCATCATCGGCGGGCGGCAGGCTTCGGAATACGTGCCTATCGGGAGCTCTCCGGAGCCAGACGCGGCCCGGGACCACGGCGCCAAGGCAAGGCCGCATCCACAGAGAATTGCATACAGAATAGTTTTGTGCATATCTTTCGCGTTTGAAAACACCGGGGAGGATCGGTCGTCGGGCCGGTCCTCCCCGTTCGGTGTTTTTCGGATTATTGCTGGGTGGCAGGGGCCGGATAGGTGTATTCCTGGGATTCCAACCAACTCATCAGGTTGAGGTGGGTGTCGACCGTGATGCGCATGACGTTGTTCTCCCGGCCGTCCTCTTTGGGCTTGGCGATCTCCGCGTCGCTCGTCTTGGAGACCAGCGGCTCGACAAATTCCCACCATACCCATTTCCATCCCGGATCGCCCGGGATGCCGAAGAACGTACCGCCATCCTCCTTGTTCGGCTGGGCCGACAGGCCGAAGACGCACTTCCGACAGATGATGTCGATATAGAACCGGTGCGGATTGCCGGGATAGGGCGTAAGAGGGATCATCTCGTCCCAGGAGGATACGGCCGTCCAGACGCCGTTCTTCAGGTAGGAGAAATCCTGCCCGGAGACGTACATTTCAGGATAGGTGCCGCTCTGCGGGGCATCGTATTCCTCGACCGTATACTCCCAGGTCGAAAGGTCGAAGGTGATCGTATGGTATCCCGTGGCATTGATCGGAACGGTCCGGTCGCTGTTGGCCAGCTTCTCGCCGCTCTCGTCGAGTCCCAGATTAAGCACTCCGTTCCATGAGCGCTCTGAAAGAATCTTGAACCAGTCGCCCGCAGCATCGATCCATGTCGTAAGTGTATAGACATTGGGGTCATCCGTCTGTCGGGTCATCAGAAGTGCCTGCGACTCCTTCTGTTTAGCCATAGTGGCCGTGCCGATCACGTAGAGCTGATCCAACGTATTGTAATAAAGGGTGAGGTTGCTCTCTTCGTCGAGGTCGTTGCGGACGGAAACCGTGATCGGGCACTCCTGGACGCCGAAGTCCGTCGGAATCGTATACTCCCGTTCGAGCAGGTAGGTGTTGCTCCCGGGCGACAGTGTCTCGTTGATCCCCAGTGCGGAGGAGGTGATGGCGGTCTGCGTCAGCGTATGCTCGATGTTGGTCGATAGCTGCAGCGCGAAGCGAATCTTGCCGCCCGGCGATGCATAGCCGCTGCCGGTCTCCTGTCGGCGGATTTCGGGCTTGGAGGCCACGAGGATCCGGATCGTGCGGCTCTCCTCGGTCGTATTGCCGCTGAGGTCCGTGGCCGTGAAGAGGATCGTGTATTCGCCATTCGCCTCGGAGATGTCCACGTTGTCCCGGACCGAGATGACCGAGAGGTCGGAGCTCGGTTCGTAACGTCTGTCCAGTTCGAGCTCATCGCAACGGATGACGAGCTCCTGCAAGGCCAGGTTGTCGCGGGCAACGAGCTCCAACGACAGCGGATCGTGCGGCGAAACGGCCTGGTTCTCGGTCGGCGAGAGGATGTTCAGCGTCGGAGCCTCGGTATCCTCCTTGAGCGCAATGCGGAACGTATGGTCAATGGAGGAGCCCGCGTAATCGTGGATCGTGAACTTCACGTCGCAGGTCTCCACTTCCGCATCAATCGGGACCTCGACGATATAACTCAACTTGTAGGTTTTCGGGGAACCCGTCACCTCGATCGTCTCTTTCGTTGCGGTTCCCGCCCCGTCCCATGCGCCGACAACGGCCTCGATGTGTTTGACGCCGTTCTGGCAGATGACGTTGCCCTCCAGGACCAGCGTCTCTCCGCGGTCGGCCTGGATTACGTCGTTCGTGGTTTCGATGGAGAATCCTTCATAATGCAAGGGTTCGGGATCCTCCTTGCAGCCCGTAAGCAACAGGCCGGAAAGGGCTGCGGCAATGAACAGTATCTTTTTCATGACGGGTCGGATTTAGTTCCAGTATGGGTTTTGGACAAGATTGGTGTTGTTCGAAAGTTCCTCCTTCGGGATGGGGAACAGGTAGAACGACTTCTTGAAGACGCGGGTCTCGAAGACCGTCCGCTTGTAGAACTCGCTCTCCTCGTTGCGGGTCTTCTGCACATTCATGCCGTAGAACTCCCCGGCATTCTCCTTCTCGGCCAGGCAGTAGCGGCGTGTGTCGAAGTAGCGGTTGCCCTCGAAGTTGAGCTCGACCATCCGTTCGCGCATGATCGCGTCGTGCAGATCCTCCTGCGAGAGCCGGTCCGGATAGCACTCCTCGTAGTCGGGAATACCGGCCCGGTTGCGGATCTCGTTCAGATAGAAGAGAATATCCTCGTTGCCCGGATCATACTGGTTGAGGGCTTCGATGTAGTTCAGGTAGACCTCGGCCAGCCGGAAGAGGATCGGGTTCTTGGCGCTCTGCTTGTACTTGTAGTCTCCCACGCCGACGTATTTGTAGGTCGTGTATCCGGTTTTGGGCGAGTCCTGGTTCGGGCGGCCCGACTTGCCGTTGAGGAAGAAGTCGCAGGGCTCCACGACGCCGTTGACCTCGGCGTGCTCCGACTCCCACTTGCGGCCGTTGAAGAAGATCGAGACGTAGAAGCGCGGCTCGCGGTGCTGATACATGTTGAACACGCGGTCGATTTTGGCCAGATCCAGCACGTAGCGGTTCAGCGTGATGGCCTCGGGATCGGTCGTGAATCCCTCCTCCGAGTAGCTTCCCGAGTCGTGGATGTCCTTGCCGTCCTCCATGTAGAAGGCATCCACGAGTTTCTGCGTCGCGGCCATGAAGGCGCCGGCCTGCCACTGGCGGGGCTGGATTCCCTGGTAGTATTCGTTGTAGTCGGTCGTCGTGCGGGCGAAGATCACCTCCTTGTTGCCGGGTTTCGTGAAGACCTCGCGGTAGGAGTTGAAGGCGTCAACCTTCTCGTCACCCGTCGGGCTGGCGGTCTTGTGGAGCGAATAGATATTGAGATTGATGACCTCCTTGGCCGCATCCGCCGCCCGTTTCCACTTCGTTTCGTCGTAGCTCTGCGGGAAGAGGCGCTTGCCGTCCTTGTTCTGCAGCACGCCGAACTGCTCCAGCCCCCGGTATCCGTCGGGCGAGTTGTAGAGCGGGCTGGCGGCCAGCAGCAACAGCCGGGCCCGGACCGCCAGGGCGGCGCCGCGGAGCGGACGTCCGGCCCATTTCGGGTCGGGCTCCGTGAGCGGAAGTCCCTGGGCAATATCGTAGAGTTCCCGGTCGAGCCAGTCGACCACCTCGTCCACGCTGTTGCGCGAAACCATCAGCTCGGAGATGTCGGCACTCGGGTCGACGGCGCCCCGGATGATCGGAATGGGACCGTACTGCTCGAAGAGCCGGACGTGGTAGTAGGCGATCAGGAAGCGCGCTTCGAGTTTCATGGCGTCGACCTTATCCTGCGAGTCGATGTAGTTCTGGTTCGGGACGACCTTCACGTTTTCAAGGAAGATGTAGAGATGGCGGATCTGCTTGAAGAGGATGTTCCATTTGCCGCCGTAGACATCCTCGTTGGGGTTCCAGTCGCCGAGGTCGATTCGATAGGCGTTGAAACTGTCGCCGTCGAGGCCCATGTCGCACTCGTCCGACATGGCGATGTAGGGGAAATACTCGTTCCAGGTCGAGCGCCAGCAGACGAACGGGTCGGGCAGGAAGGCGTAGGCACGGGTCAGCCACTGGCGGGTCTCCTCGCCGTGCGAGAAGACGTAATCCAAATCGCGCACGTTGGTCGGCTGCTCGAACGGCGTGCATCCGACGAGGAGCGATCCCGAGAAAAGGAGCCCGAGGAGCGTATTGATGCTGTTTCGTATGATTCTTTTCATGCTTTTTAACGTGTTAGAAGGTTAATTCCACTCCGAGGTTGTAGGTCCTCATGATCGGATATCGCATACCGTTGTTCGTCCCCAACTCGGGATCCCACAACTTGAAACTGCTGAAGGTCCAGGCGTTGTTCACGATGCCGTAGATGCGCATACTACTGCTCATGCCCATCTTCCGGGCGGTCTTCTGGGGCAGCGTGTAGCTCAGGACGATGTCCTTGATGCGCAGGAACGACATGTCTTTCTGCCACCAGGTCGAGGGCAGGTAGTTGTGGCCGTCCATATAGTCCCGCATACGGGGAAAGAAGACATCCTGCGAGGGGTTCTCCTCGGTCCAGCGGTCGTTGATGACCCGGGCGTAGAGGTTGCCTTTCTGCATACCGCGGGCGAACGGGAGGAAGTTGACGTCGTTGATCATGCGGGTGGTCAGCGCCGTGCCCTGCAAGCGCACACCCAGTTCCAGTCCCTTGTAGCGGACGTTTACACCCAGGCCGTAGACAATCTCGGGCGATTCGCCATAGCCAATGGCCGTGTAGTCGTCCTTGTTGATGACACCGTCGCCGTTGATGTCGACATACTTGATGTCGCCGGGCTGTACATCCAGTCCGAACTGCGGACGAGGAAGCTGCGGCAGCAGCTGGTTCGAGGCATCAAAATCAGCATCCGTATAGAGGCGCTCGGCCACCAGTCCGAACTGTTGTCCGTAGCTATGTCCCGTCTGGTAGAGGTTGGGATACTGCTGGGCAGGCTCGTCCCATTCGGTGATCTTGTTCCGTGCAAAGGTGAAGGTTCCGATGGCGTCGATGTGCCAATCCTTGCCGAGGGCTTTGTGCAGGGTCAGCGAAGCGTCGACACCGCGGTTCTGCATCTTGCCGTAATTGACCCACGGAGCCTCGTTGTAGCCGGCCGTGCTCGGAATGACGCGCCGCTGCATGAAGATGTCGCGCCGGTTGTTGAAGAAGTAGTCGACGTTCAGTTCCAACATGTCGAACAGACCGATCTCCAGCCCGATGTCGCGTTTGGTCTCGGTCTCCCAGGTGAGGTCCTTCGACCCGAATTTGCCTTCGGTGACACCGTAGAGGATGTTGCTTGACCCGGGCAGTCCGAAATCGTACATGCCGTTGTCGATGATCTCCGTGATGTAGGCGAAGCGGACGTTGTCGCCGAGCTTGTCGTTGCCGACCGTACCGTACGAACCGCGGATCTTCAGTTTCGAGACGTAGGGGCGGATATTCTCCCAGAACGGCTCCTCGGAGATGTACCAGCCCAATGCCACGGCCGGGAAGAATCCGAAACGCTTGCCGGGAGCGAAGTTCTCCGAACCGTTGTATCCGAAGTTGAACTCCGCAAAGTAGCGGTCCTTGTAGCTGTAGGTCGCACGTCCCGCCAGACCGAGGTTCTTGAACGGCAGGACGCTGTACTCACCCTCGCCCGAATTGGTGTTGTAGACCCGCTGGTTGTAGAGCAGCATGGCCGTCACCTTGTGGTCGCCGAACGTGCGATCGTAGGAGAGCGTCCCCTCGAAGTAGGTCGTATAGCTCATGTCGCTCCACACCGATTTTTTCAGGAATTCCTCGCCCTTTTCGGCCTGCACGTAGTTGAGCTGGCCTTGATCGTCACGCGCCGTGGCGTACCACAGTTCGGGAGAGAAACTGGCCTGGAAATAGTGCCCCGTCCAGACGTCGTAGGCGAACATCGCCTTGGCCTGCAATCCCGGCGTGATCATGTCGAGTTTCTGTGTGAGACAGATCGTCGAGTTGAGCGTATTGGTCGTGCTCTTGCTGTATCCCGACTGGGTCAGCCGGTTGTAGGGGTTGAGACCCTTTTCGGAGCCCGCGCCGTAGGCAGACAGGCGGCCATCGGAATAGCGGACCGGAATGAAATAGCTCGGAATTTCGAGCATCAGTCGCCAGATCTCGTCGCTCGAAGCGTTCGGGCCCCGGTTAATCGAGAGTTGTGAACCGATGTTCAGGTTCACGGTCGTGGTCTTGGTGATGTCGGCATCGAGGTTGCTGCGGAAATTGACGCGGTCCATGCCGATGTTGGCATTCCACTCGCGATCGGTATCGGTGCGGTAGAGTCCGTTCTCGTGATGGTAGGTGCCCGAGATGAAGTACCGCACGCGCGGAGCGCCGCCGCTGATGTTAACGTTGATGCGCTCGTGCATCGACACGGGCTTGAGCAGTTCGTCCACCCAGTTCACGTTCGGATAGAGGTCCGGATCCGTTTGCAAGATGGTATTGTTGATCCGTTCGGGCAGGAAGGTCTCGTTGTGGCCCGTCCGGCGGTTGGCTTCGTTGGCAATCTTCATGAAGTCGACCGCGTCGACAAACTGCGGCAGGCGTGTAGGTTGCTTGACGGCGTATTCCATGTTCACCGAGACCTTCGGAGCGCCGATATCGCCCTTCTTGGTCGTGATGACGATCACGCCGTTGGCACCGCGCACACCGTAGACGGCCGTCGCACTGGCATCCTTCATCACCGAGAAAGACTCGATCTCGATCGGGTCAATCGAGTTGAAGTCGCGTTCCACACCGTCGACAATGATCAGCGGGTCGCTGGCCCCGGCAAAGGTGTTGATACCGCGGATCCAGAAATCGGCATGGTCGTTGCCCAGCTCTCCGGAGCGCTGCACGGCAATGATACCTGAAATGTTTCCGGCCAACGACTGCGAAAGCCGCACCTTCGAGGTGTTGGCAATCGAGGTGGCGTCCACCGAACTGATGGCGCCGACGATGCTGGCCTTTTTCTGCTGTCCGTATCCGACGACGACCACTTCGTTCAACTCGGTAGCGACGGGCATCAGCTGAATATTGATCTCCAACCTCCGTCCGACAATCTCCTGCTGCGACGTGTAGCCGATGAACGAATATTCGATCGTGGCGTTGTCGGATGTCAGCGTAAGGCTGTAACGGCCTTCCGAATCGGTTGTCACGCCGTTGGTCGTGCCTTTCTCGACGATACTTGCGCCGGGAAGCCCCATGCGCTGTTCATCGACGACGACACCTGTGACAGTCTGGCCTTTCTGCGCCTGGGCCGCAAGCCCGGCAAAGCAGAAGACCACTGTCCAAAACAAATGTCCGAGATGTGGTTTCATAGGAATGGTTTAAGGGTTAAAGGTTGTGCTTAAGGGATAGTTGCACGGATCTCCCGTGCGGGTTCCAGATGAATGGTGGTATCTCCTTGTTCCGTGGTCAGTATGATTTTGATGGGTTTTTCGCTTTTCATGACAGCCTCATAACCTTCGGAGGTCGGCGTGGCAACCAGATCCACCCGTCCGCCGGCAAAGGTCAGGTTGCGGATACCCTGTCTTCCCGAACCGTTAATGCGCCACCGGATTGTTTCGGACGGGGCGTCCACCTCGATTCCGAGGATGGTCTCAATGAGCATCGAGATCGG
The DNA here is from genome assembly GCA_944321755.1 of uncultured Alistipes sp. Lineage (GTDB taxonomy): Bacteria > Bacteroidota > Bacteroidia > Bacteroidales > Rikenellaceae > Alistipes. The sequence goes on along the minus strand of CALUMM010000035.1, from coordinate 12,504 downwards.
CCCCAACCCGGTCCATCCCACGAATTCGGGTTCGACGAGGTGGATTCCCGAGGCGTTGGTCGCCGGGGAGTCGATCTCCGGCGAGTAAACCTCCCACAACGTGCGGGTCTTGGCATAGACGCGGGTGAGCATCTCCAGATAACGGCGGGCAATCTCTTCGGCCAGATCGTCGTATCCGTACTTCTTCAGCCCCTCCACGACCATGTAGTTCGTCGGGGCCCAGACTCCGCCCCGCCAGTAGCATCCCATCCTGTCATATTCGGGCTGGTTGAGGGCCAGCGACGGAATGGGGTTCCGGCTCCAGAACAGGACCGGATCTTTCAGATTCTCCACCAGCCGGGCACTCTGTTCTTCCGAGGCGATGCCGGCCAGCAGGGGCCAGAACGTCGCGATGGTGATCCACGACGTCTTTTCGCCGGCAGGCGTCACATCACGGTAGAGGCCCGTCGTGTCGTCCCACATCCAGGTATTGATCCGCCGGGCGATCTCTTTTGCTTTCCGTGCGTATTTCTCCGCCTTTGCCTGGTAGCCGAGCTCCCGGCAGATGTAAGCCAGTTCGTTGTAGCACATGACCATCTGCGCGGAGAGGTCCACCCACCCCATGTGGTCGATGGCCGAATGGCAGTCCCATCCGTCGCCCGGTTCGGGACGTCCGAGGTCCCGCGGCGTATTGTCCATGCCCGAGGCCTGCCCGTTGCTCCAATAGAGCCGGTGCGGGGTGTCGCCGCCGCAACGGTTTCGCTCGATCCATTCCACGTAATGCTCCAACGGTTCCAGCACCATCGCGAAGCGCGACTTGTCGGCCGTCGCCAGATAGGTTTGCACTTCGGCCCAGCCGAACAGCGGCGGATTGATGGCGCGGGCGTTGTCGGGGCCCATGCCCCACCAGTGGTCCGAACCGTCGTTCTCGTTGATGACCCGGCAGATCATGCCGTCCTCGTGCTGCGAGGCGTAGAAGTTGTCCTGCGAAGCGATGAACGGGAAGATGTGGTGGGCATAGCGCCCGAACATGGCCATGAAGTGCGTGTCCCACTGGTAGATCTGGGGGCTGAGGGCCTCGTCGATCCAGTTTGAGACGAACGGGGACCCTGCTTCCGGCGAGCGCAGGCGTGAAAAGGCAATCTCCCAGGTCCGCCAGTAGAGGTCGATCCACTCGGGATGCTCCTCGCAGATCGGTTCGGGCAGCCGCTCGCGGTTCTCCGCATAGGTCGGCAGCGGTTGGTTGTCGTACTGTTTCTTGGCAAACCAGCCCCCTCTGTCCTGTGCCGCGGCCGAAAAAACGGTACCCGACAACAGCAGAATCGTGATCCAATGTTTCATCGTATCGTATGGTTCGGATGGTTACTGTTCACAGAAAGTGACGATGCTCTTGGCCGGCAGCGTGAAGGCTTCGTCGGATGCAACCTCTGGAAGGGTACGCAGGTTGTCGGCTTCGTTGTCCGAAGTCAGATAGGGAACGAAAGTCCGGCTACCGTTGTCGGAGGCGGCGATGGAGACGGTCCGGGCCTCGTCGAGGAAGTTAATCATCACCACGACGAGTTTTCCGTCCGTATTCTTGTAGGCGGAAGTCATGATGCCCCGCAGATCGGAAACCTCCACCGAAGAGGTAACTCCCAGACGGTATGCCCCCGGACGGATGAAGCGGCTGTAGTTGCCCAGTGCCCACAACAGTTTCGGAACGCGGATCTCACCGTCGTCGGTGTTTTCGGAGATGCAGATCAATCCGTCCTTGTAATCGAAGGGCGTAACAGCCAGCCACCAGTGCCAGGCCGAGGCATTGGCGAAGACCAGATCGGCATGGATGATCCGGGCGACGTAGAGGGCCAGTTTCATCGTCAGATCGACTCCCGATCCGCCCACCGGCGTCCCGTCAGGGTTCGTTCCCAGGTCGTAATCGTCGCTCAGGATACAGAACTCCGTTTGCCAGAACTTGATGCCGTATTTCTTGATGGCTTCGCCGACCTCTTCGCGGATCTGCCGCAGCTGGGTGTCGGTGTTGACGGTCCAATAGGAGTGCGAGGCAACCAGTTGCGCGATATTGGGAACATCTTTCAGGCTGTTTCCGGTCACGGCCTGTCCAAAAAAGGTCCCGGCCTTGTTGCCGTGGTCCAGCGGGTACTGATGGTCCCAGTCGAACCCGTAGACATACTGGTGTTTGCCGGTTTCCGAAACGACGACCTGCGTCGAGAGCCCCTCTTCGGCGAACTTGCCTCCCACCTGCTTGGCAATGGTCGCAATGTCGGTATTGGTCGCATAGCACGATTCGGTGCCATCGGCCTCCCATTCGGGTTCGTTGACGGGCGAGACGTAGTTGATCTCCACGCCGTGCTTCTCGCGGATCTGTTTCACCAGTTCGGAGAGATAGGTGGCATAATCGGCGTAATGCTCCTCCTTGAGATTGAATTTGTACTGATAGTCGGGGTTGAGCAGTGCGGTCGTATAGCCCGTGCAGGTCCAGTAATAGGGCGGCGAGTTCACGAACCCGAGGAACTGCTCGCAACCGCGCTCCTTGGCGGCCTTCATCATCCAGAACTGGCCGCCGGCCGGGTCGTTCAGGTTGAGCTGATAGGTGCCGTTCTCGGCGCGCATACAGGGCATGTTCGACCAGATATTTCCGGTGTTTGGGCACGGTTTTTCCAGGCTGCCGCCTCCGAAATTGACCCGCCACAGCGACAGTCCGATTCCCTTGGGGTTGCCGGAAGCATCCGTTTCAAGGCTGAACAGCAGGTCGGCGATCTGTTCGCGCTTCGTCGTGGGCCAGTTCTTGCCGAGGTATTTGATCGACCAGGCATCCGAGGCCCCGAAGTTGTCGATCTGTTGCTGGACGTCCGCCAGATTGACCGTGTAGAGTGTCGACGGTCCATCGGGTTTCGGATCTTCAGGCTCCTCGACCAGGCTATGATCCGGGACATAATGGAAATCGTCGCATCCTGCGCCCATCAGGCCGCACGATACACAACATACCATAAATAAGATAACGTAAAACTTTCGCATAAAACGTAGCTTTTGGTTTGGCATTACAAAGGTCGTACAAATAAACCGGAAACTGTTTCACCGGGGTTGCAAACTGTTTCATCCGTGTTTCACCGAAAGAGGCCCTCAAGCAGCACATTCCCATCAACACACTGACAGAAAGACAGATAGAACAACAACAAGGTTTTCAGATCCGGATATTATCCGTTTGAAACATTCGAATATAATACCTATTTTTGAAGTATGAGAGCTCGAATATTGATCTTGTCCCTTTTGATTGCGGCTGCGGTGCAGGCCATGGCACAGCAGCCCGTGCTTCTTCGCCATATCGATTCCCGCCAGGGACTCGTCAACAACCGGGTGCTGGTTCTGGAGCAGGATTGCTTCGGCCGGATGTGGATCGGCACGCCTTACGGTGTATCGTGCTACGACGGGTATTTCTTCACGAACTTTTCTCGCTCGGAGTGCAACAACCGCCATTTGTCAAACAACTATGCCCAAGACATCATCGCTCTGGACAACGGCGACGTATGGATCGCCACTCCGGATTCGTTGAATATTTACAGGTATCGGGATGACCGGATGCAGGCCGAGGGCACGGAGCGCGGGTTGACCGATACGGACATCACGGCACTCTATCACAGCAAGGACGGATCCGGAATCTGGCTTGGCAGCTATGGAAACGGAGTGATCCGCTACGATTTTCAGACGGACCGGTTCTCGCCCCTGCATTTCGACGGCGAATCGCCGCACCACGTCATGTGCCTGAACGAGGACAACAACCACCATCTCTGGATTGGCTGTCGGTTTGAGGGGGTGTTCCGTTATGACCTGCTCCGCGGGACGTTGCAGAAAATCGACCTCGACGCCGTAACCACCGTCAATGCCATCCACAGCGACCGGAACGGAACGGTCTGGATCGGAAGCGACGCCGGCCTCTACCTCTATAACGCGGGGCAGATCCGCCGCGTAAGTCTCAACGCCTACCGTGACGCAAAGATACGGACGATAACCGAAGATGACCGGGGCCGGATCTGGATCGGCAGTGAATCGGGGCTGTGGGGGATCGACACGAATACGGAATATCTCCACGGGAGCGACATCCTTGCCGAGCAGGAGATCGGACATCGGAAGAATCCGGACCTGCTGACCTACAACTCAATCCATGCACTCTGCATGATCGAGCGGGATCAACTCTGGGTGGGAACCTATGGCGGCGGGGTCGACCTGATCAGCGCCACCCCGTATGCCATCCAACACCTGACACCGATGAAGACGCTTGGATTCACGGGCCAGGCCGCCGACAAGACGACATCGCTGTGTCTGGACGCCGCGGGAAATCTCCTGATCGGGCTGGACGGCCACGGAGTGGCACTCTACACCGGCGACGGAGACTACACCTATTTCTCGGGCGACCGGATCCACGACAACCACATCCTTGCGCTGACCGAGGATGCCCGGGGCCGAATTTGGGCCGGAGGCTATACCAAGGGATTGGCCATGATGAGCCCCGACCGCCGGCGGTTTGTCAAACCGGCCTTCGACGGCAACGACGGATGTATCCGGGGCATCCAGCCCGTGGGCGACAGCCTGTTCCTGGCGATGGGCAACGACCTGCGGATCTACGACATCCGGGCCAACCGGATCCGGTTCTCGCTCGAAGCGCATTGCGGCCAGGCCTACGACGTGCGGTCGGTCTCCCCGTATGGCGACTCCTACTGGTGCGGGACCTTCGGGTCGGGGCTGCTCTGCATCAATCCGTCGACAGGAGATCTGCGGCGGGTCACTACGGCGGAAGGACTGGCCTCGAACATCGTCTATCAGACGGCCATCCGGCAGGATACGCTGTGGTGTGCCACCGACTTCGGAATCAGCTACGTCGCGCTGGCCCAAACGCCCGACCGGGCCACTACGATTCGTTCCGACGGAGCCTATATCTCGGTCCGGGAGTGCGACGGGCAACTGTGGTTCACCTCCTATTCGGAGATTTACCGCCTCGACCCCGGCAATCTGCTGAAACGGCTCTCCATTCCGCAAGCCCTTTCCATCGGCGATTATGCGGAACGGTCACTCGTCTTCCAGTCGTCGTCGGTGCTTGTCTGCGGGGGCTTCATGGGGGTAAACCGGGTCGACATCGGACAGGATGTCGTTGACGAAACCCCGGGACGTCTGGTATTCAGTTCGCTGTTGATCCAGAACAGGCCGATACACCCGGGAGACCCGTCCATCCGTCACAATCCGCTCAATCGGAATATCGACACTGTCGACAAGTTGGAGTTGACCCATGCCCAGAACAACATCACGCTGAATTTCGTAGTCCCCACCTACGAGCGGAATGCCGTCACCTACTCGTATTGTCTGGACGAGGTCGATCGGGAGTGGGTTTCGTTGCACCATATTCCCTCCATCACGCTGCACAATCTGACTCCGGGCGAGTATCGGCTGCAGATCCGGGCCGTTTCGGAGTCGGGGGCCCTGATCGCAGCCCGTTCGCTGGATGTCACGGTCCGTCCGCCCCTGTGGTGGTCCCTGGGAGCCAAAATCGGGTATGTTCTGCTATTCCTGGGGCTGATGTTTTTCATCGGAAGGATGTATTATCTGCGTCTCCGGCTGCACCATCGGGTTGAACTGGAGCGTCAGACCCGTATGCGGGAGGAAGCCATACACGAGGCCAAACTCAACTTCTTCACCAACATATCGCATGAGCTGCGAACCCCGCTGACGCTGCTGCTCTCGCCGGTCGAACAGCTCAAAAAAGAGGAGACCAACCGTTCGAAACTCAACAACCTCCAACTGATCGAGCGTAATGCCCGGCGACTGCTGAACCTCGTCAACCAGATCCTTGATTTTCGTAAAAGCCAGGATGGCGGCATGAAACTCCACGTTCGCAAGGTGCAGGTGGAGGAGCAGGTCCGCGAGATCGTCTCGTCGTTCGATGCGTTGTACCGGGATAAGAATATCGAACTCGAACTCTACGTTCGAGAACCGATTGCTCCGGTCTTCGTCGACCCCGAGGTTCTGGAGAAGATCCTGCTCAATGTGCTGTCGAACGCCTACAAGTTCACGCCGGACAACGGATACGTCTCCGTGGAGCTTCGGCAGACGGACGGCATGTTGTATGCAACGGTGACGAATACGGGTCCGGGGCTTTCGCGCGAAGAACTCGGGCGGGTCTTCGAACTCTTCTATCAGGCGTCGAATTCGTCGGAAACGACCGGAAGCGGAATCGGGCTGCACCTGGTCAAGCATCTGGTGGAGCTCCATCACGGGGAGGTCCGCATCGACAGTGTCCCGGGGCGGGAGACCACCGTCGAGATCCTCCTGCCGTGTCGTGCCGAAGAGTATACCTCGGAGGAGATCACGGTCGAAGAGAAGCGGATCAAGAGTTATCTGGCCGATGAGACGGTGGATGAGACCCTTTTGGAGGGACTTTCCCATGCAGATCGCAACCAAACGATTCTCATCGTCGAGGACAATGCCGAAATCCGCGACTATCTGGCCGAGAACCTGCGGTCCTACTACCAGACGATCGTAGCGGCCCAGGGTGAGGAGGCGCTTGAGATCCTGAAACGCAACCATGTCGATCTGATCCTGACGGATGTCCTCATGCCGGTCATGAACGGCGTGGACCTCTGCCGTGCGGTCAAGGGCGACTTCGAGACGAGCCACATTCCGGTGGTCATGCTCTCGGCCAAATCGACCATGGACGATATGCTCCACGGCCTGATGTGCGGGGCCGATGCCTACATCACGAAGCCGTTCACGCTGTCGCACCTGATCGTGCGGATCAACAAACTGCTGGAGAGCCGCGAACGGCTGCGGCAGCGGTACCAGCGGAATCTGACGGTCAATGTCGACCAGAACGATCCGGGCTGCTCGGCCGAGGATATCTTCATCGGGAAACTGACCCGTCTGATTCTGGACCACATCTCGGAGGTCGAACTAAGCGGCGAGACCCTCTGCCGCGAACTGAACATCAGCCGAAGCAGCCTCCATCGGAAACTGAAAGCCGTGGCAAACCTCTCGGCCGGGGAGTTTATCCGCAACGTCCGTTTGCAACAGGCCGCCCGGGAGCTGGTCGGGACGGACAAGACGATCTCGGAGATCAGTTACGACAACGGATTCAACACACCCTCCTATTTCAGCACCTGTTTTACGACCTATTTCGGGGTCTCTCCGAAAGTATATCGAGCCAACAATCAACCCAAAAATTCATGAAACGGATTCTTTCTCTGCTCTTTCTGGCGGTTGCATCCACGGCATATGCCGCGGCGCCGTTCGGAGATTCACACCTGCTCAATGACGGCTGGCAATTCGCGCTTTGCAGGCATTCGGATATGCTCCATATGCCCGACACAGCGCATTGGCAGTCGGTAACCCTGCCTCACGACTGGAGCGTCAGGGGAGCCTACAGTCCCGATCGTTACAGCGCCACGGGTTATCTGCCGGGCGGCGTGGGCTGGTACCGCAAGACGCTCGACCTGTCGGCCGACCGGGCCGGGCAGCGGGTCAACCTCTATTTCGAGGGGGTCTACAACCGCAGCCGGATCTACGTAAACGACTCGCTGGTCTGCGCACGCCCCAACGGCTACATCTCGTTCGCCTGCGACATCACGCCCTACGTTCGGTTCGGGGCCTCGAACCGCATTGCCGTCTGTGTAGACCATTCGCGGGAGGCGGATTCGAGATGGTACACCGGATCGGGCATTTACCGCAACGTCTGGCTGGGATTCTCGGAGGATCTGCACTTCGATCTGTGGGGAGTGTATGCCTGGCCGCAGGAGGTCTCGGAGCAGAAAGGAGTCTTGTCCGTCGAAATCGGTGTGAAGAACGAATCGCAGTCCCGGGCCCGTACCCGGGTGGTCTGCGAACTGGTCGATCCCCGCAGCGGGAAGGTGGTCTGCGAACGCCGTCTGACGTTCGAGGCCGCTCCGTCGTCCGTAACGCCCATACGGACATCGCTCGTGGTGAAACGACCCGCACGATGGAGTCTCGAACAGCCCAATCTGTACATCCTGCGGACAACGCTGTACCACGATGGCCGGGAGATCGACCGGAACGAATTCTCTACGGGGTTCCGAACGTTGACGTTCGATCCCGACCGCGGGTTTGCCCTGAACGGCGAGTGGATCAAGGTAAAGGGCGTCTGCCTGCACCACGATGCGGGCGTGCTGGGAGCTGCGGTCTACCGGGATGTCTGGAAACGGCGGCTGGAAACGCTCAAATCGCTGGGGTGCAATGCCATTCGGACAAGTCACAACCCGCAGGCGCCGGTGTTGTACGAGTTATGCGACGAGTTGGGGATGCTCGTGCTGAACGAGGCCTACGATGAGTGGGAATATCCCAAACGCAAGTGGCTCAAGGGGTGGAATGTCGGTGAGCCGGGTTATGACGGTTCGTGCGACATCTTTGCCCGGTATGCCGAGGAGGATCTGGCCGACATGGTGCGGCGCGACCGCAACCATGTTTCGATTTTTGCGTGGAGCATCGGCAATGAGATCGACTATCCGAACGATCCCTATTCGCATCCGGCGCTCGACGGAGGCGGGGCCGGAGGCTTCACGCAGCCTGTTTTCGGAGGATACAAACCCGAGGCTCCGGATGCCAACCGGCTGGGGGAGATTGCCAAGCGGCTGGTCTCGGTCGTAAAGCGTTACGACTGTTCGCGCCCCGTCACGGCCGGACTGGCCGGTGTGGCCATGTCGAACTGCACGGAATATCCGTCGGCGCTGGATATCACCGGCTACAACTACACGGAGAGCCGTTACGATTCGGACCATGAAACCTACCCTGAACGGGTGATCTTCGGCAGCGAGAACCGCCACGACATCGAGGCATGGCGGGCCGTAGCCGAACGTCCGCACATCTTCGGCCAGTTCCTCTGGACCGGCATCGACTATCTGGGAGAATCGGGCCCGTGGCCTTCGCGCGGATTCTACTCGGGACTGCTCGACTTCGGCGGCTTTGTCAAGCCGCGGGGACACTTCCGGGCTGCCCTGTGGAGCGAGAACCCTGTGATCTATCTGGGCAGCTATCCGATTGGCCGGCAACGCAACGACGATGTATGGTCCCAATATTCGGCAAACTCGGACCAGCCCTCGATGGATGCGTGGCCGATCTGGAACTACGAAGAGGGCGAGGTGATCCGGGTCGTTTGCTATACCAACGCTTCGTCGGCCGAGCTACTGCTCGACGGCAAGGTGCTGCAATCCCGCAAGGCGAATGACACCACCTCCGGCATCATTCATTGGGATATTCCCTATGTGCCGGGAGAGCTGACGGCGGTCGGCTATGACGCCGACGGGCATGAAGTTTCGCGTTACAGCCTCTGTACGACCGGACGTCCATATGCCTTGACCGTGGAGGAGATCGGCCGGAGTGAGGAGTTGGTTCAGCTGCTGGTCCGGGTCGTTGACGAACAGGGGCGGCAGGTGATGCTGGCTGACAACGATGTGCGGTGTGACCTGTCGGGCGGAGAGCTGCTCGGCATGGAGGGCAGCAACAACGAAGACATGAGCAATTACACCGACAACCAGCATCGGGTATTCCATGGACAAATGGTTGTCTACGTACGCCCCTCTTCCGACAAGGCCTTGACATGCCGGTTCACCTCACCCCTGCTGCGGCCGGCGATTTTATCAGTCGAGTAATTGTATAAAAAACGGTTGCCAGCGGAATACACGTAGTGGATTCCAGTCCGCACCGTTGTCGTTTGTCTTAATTTATCAGGAAACAGCCGCCCCAAAGATTGAAGGGCGGCTGTTTTGCTTTACTTCAAGGAAATCTTGGGGCTCGATTTTGAATAAGTCTTTCTTATGGAAGGTTGCAATGAATAACCGTCCTCTCCGACAGTTGCACCCGTCCTTATATTCGCAACCATCCTTCGGCCTGTTTGGTAAGGGATTCGAAGGGCGAAGCCCTCGCGTGTTTATCGCTGAAAATAAAATCCAGATAACCACGCACCCCCAGTCCTTGAGAAGCCGCCACGCCGGGACACGAGGCGCGAGGGGTGACGACGGCAGCCTTGCCGGAGGTTTTCCCGGGCCGTGTGCGAAATGCATTTCGGGAAACGGCCCGGGAAAACAAAAGCCGACGGATTTTTCAAAAAATCCGTCGGCTTGTCACCCCTCATCCAGCCTGGGGAATCTGGGCGGAAAGTGAGGGATTCGAACCCCCGGAACCTTGCGGTTCAACGGTTTTCAAGACCGCCGCGATCGACCACTCCGCCAACTTTCCGGGGACAAAAGTAGCATCGATTTTCCATTCCGCCAAATCTTTATCGGGATTTTCTCATCGTCACGGATTTCCGGAGATGAAAATTTCGGATGAATTTTTCGCTTTATTCAAAAATTGCCTATCTTTGTCGATAGTTAGGTTATTCTCTTCACACGTCACGTCATGAACAAAGCCCAGTTTGTCGAGGCCGTAGCTCTCGACGCACATCTCACGAAGGTCGAGGCCCGCAAGGCCGTCGATGCCATGATTCGGGTTACCGTGCAAACGCTCCGTGAGGGCGACCGTCTGACGCTGACGGGTCTGGGGACGTTCAGCGTGCAGCAGAAGGCAGAACGTGTGGGGCGCAATCCCCGGACGGGTGCAGCCGTGAAGATTCCGCCGCGGAAGGTCGTCAAGTTCCGCCCGACGGTGGAGGTCGAATAGCCGGACCGGGTGCCAGAAGATCGAGCCGTCCCGCCGAAGGAGAGGGGTGCTGCCGAGGAGAGGGGTGCTGCCGAGGGGGGGGGTGCTGCCGAGGGGGGGGGTGCTGACCGGGAGCCGAACACGGAAGCCTACCCGACGGTGGAGGTCGAATAACCGGGCCAGGGAGCAGACGGTGGAGCCAGGGTGCCAGAGACGGTGGAGCCAGGGTGCCAGACGGTAGAGCCAGGGTGCCAGACGGTAGAGCCAGGGTACCAGAGACGGTGAAGATCGAATAACCGGATTACGGAGCCGGAAGGCCGAACCGCCCCACGTAGGGAGTTCGCCCGCAGGCCGAAACAGAAACACAGAAATATGCCGAAGATTTCACTCCGGGCCGAGCAGATGCCGGCCTCTCCGATACGCAAACTCGTTCCGCTGGCCGATGCGGCCCGCGCACGGGGGATCAAAATCTACCACCTGAATATCGGGCAACCGGACCTTCCGACGCCGCAGGTGGGGCTCGACGCCCTGAAACGCATCGATCGCAAGGTGCTGGAATACAGCCCGAGCGACGGTTACCGGTCGTTGCGCGAGAAACTGGTCACCTATTACGACCAGTATCAGATCAAACTCAGCCCCGAAGAGATCATCGTCACAACGGGCGGGTCGGAAGCCGTGCTGTTCGCCTTCATGACGTGCCTCAACCCGGGGGACGAAATCATCGTCCCGGAGCCGGCCTACGCCAACTACATGGCCTTCGCCATCTCGGCCGGAGCGGTGATCCGCCCGGTAGTCTCGTCGATCGAGAACGGCTTTGCGCTGCCGCCGATCGAGGAGTTCGAAAAACTCATCAACGAACGCACCCGGGGCATCCTGATCTGCAACCCCAACAACCCGACGGGTTACCTCTACACGCGACGGGAGATGAACCAGATCCGCGATCTGGTCAAGAAATACGACCTGTTTCTCTTTTCAGACGAGGTCTACCGCGAATTCATCTACACGGGATCGCCCTACATTTCGGCCTGCCACCTCGAAGGGATCGAACAGAACGTCGTGCTGATCGATTCGGTGTCGAAACGCTACTCGGAGTGCGGAATCCGCATCGGGGCGCTGATCACCAAGAACCGGAAACTGCGCGACGCAGTGATGAAATTCTGCCAGGCGCGCCTTTCGCCGCCGCTGATCGGCCAGATCATTGCCGAGGCGTCGATCGACGCCCCGCGGTCGTACAGTACGGAAGTCTACGAGGAGTACATCGAACGGCGGAAGTGCCTGATCGACGGTCTGAACCGCATTCCGGGAGTCTACTCGCCGATTCCGATGGGAGCATTCTACACGGTAGCGCGGCTTCCGGTGGACGACAGCGACAAGTTCTGCGCCTGGTGCCTGGAGCACTTCGAATACGAGGGCGAAACGGTGATGATGGCTCCGGCTTCGGGATTCTACTCCGATCCGGGTTGCGGCCGCAACGAGGTGCGCATCGCCTACGTGCTCAAGAAGGAGGATCTGGAACGGGCCCTGTTCATCCTGAGCAAGGCCCTCGAAGCCTACAACAGTCGTCCGCAGGAGTAGGCCGTACAGTCTCCGGCCCTCCAGCAAGGGATATCCGCCCCCTGGCAAGGGCCGGTCCGCTCCATGACCCGCCCCATCGCGGCAAGGGAACCCCGGACAAAATGGGATCGGCCCCGCAAGGGCCGATTTTTTGTCTCCAACGATACGGCCAATTCGGCCAAAGCTCTACCAAACTGTCCAATTTTGGCGAATTTCAGACCAGAAAGTTTGGCTCGCGGGGATAGTTTTTATACTTTTGCCCCCGATTTTGCGTGTCGTGAGACACGCCGAGTATAAACCAAACCAATACGTTATGAAAAAACTTTTCCTTGTTCTGGC
>CALUMM010000034.1 GCA_944321755.1 uncultured Alistipes sp. | reverse complement strand
GTTAAGCTCACTTACGCCGATGGTACTGCGGTTATCCCGTGGGAGAGTAGGTAGCCGCCTCTTCAAGGTCAGATCGATCGATCTGACCTTTTTTTGTGTGTATTTGGGGTATTGTCTGCTTCACATCCCGGGATGTCCGTATTTCCGGTCTTGAGACGGTAAAAGGGAAACAGGTCCCGCAGAACCTGTTCCCCTTTTTTCTTTAAGCAACTGGAAGACTCTTGCCGGATTATTTCGGCGCCTTGACGAAATCGAGCAGCGCCTGGGCGGTTGCCTCGGGCTCTTCGAGGAATCCCATGTGTCCCGAATTTTCGAGCCAGACGACCCGGGCTTCGGGATGATCGGCAACCATCTTCTCGGCGGCCTCTACCGGAATGTAGTTGTCCTTGCGCCCGAGGATGAAGAGCACCGGCACCTTGGTTTCGTGCAGCATTGCGTTCTGATCCTTGCGGTCGATCATGCCGTTCAGCAGCGCCACGATTCCGTCATCTTCGGTGATGAAGACCTGTTCGGTGAGATCCTCGATATAATCCTTCATGCGGTCTCGGTTCTCTTCGGCGAATCCGGCTGCCGGGGCGACCCGCGCCAGCAACTCCTTCTTGCCGGCCTTCACCAACGCGATTTCGCGCCGTCGGTTTTCGGCCTTCTCCGGCGTGTCCGGATTGGGCGTCGAGCTCAGTAATACCAGGCCGTCGAGCAGGTCGGGGTGGCGTTCGCAGAGGGCCAGGGCCACGTAGCCGCCCATGGAGTGCCCGACGATCGTGCAGCGGGAGATCCCCAATGCCCGGATTGCATCGGCCACGGTGTCGGCCAGGAACTCCATCGAGTGTTTTTCGCCCTGGACGACGGAGATCCCGTGCCCGGGGATGTCGAGCGTCACGACGCGCACCTCCTTATATAAATAAGGTATGAAATCCTCCCAGACGAGCATCGATTCGAGATAGCCGTGCAGCAGCACGATACATCGCTCTCCTTTTTGGGAGTCACAGACATGCAGGGCCGTGGGTCCTGCCATGATGAATTTTTCGATCATGCGTGAACGGGGTTTATTCTTCCTCTTCGTCGTCGAGGTAGTCGAGCGCGGATTCGCGTTTGACGTAGGAGGTGTACGTCTCGTCGTCGTCCTCCTCCTCGAATTTGCTGTAGAGGGTGTGACGTTCTTTACCGCTTTTGCGGATGGGTTCGAGGCGCTTGGCCTTCCGAAGTTCGTCCGTGTCGTGTTCACGGACTCCCTTTTGTGTTTTCATGGATAGGGAAATGGAAAAGGTTGGAGATTAGAAATTTTCGCGTTCGAACGTACCTTCGAAAACCCGGCGGGCGGGACCCGAGAGGCGGACGTCCGTGTAAATCTGCGTGTGGGGTTCATGCGAAAACCGTACCGCGAGTGTCCCTCCGGGCACGGAGACGGCATAGCGGGAAGTTTCGGGCTGGAGGGCGAAACTGGTCACGATGGCGGCGGCGGTAGCTCCGGTTCCGCAGGCGAGGGTTTCGTTCTCCACGCCGCGTTCGTAGGTGCGGACCCGAATGGCGCCGGTTCCGGAGACCTGGACGAAATTGACGTTTGTTCCCTGTGGGAACCGTGCCGTATCGTAACGGATCGGACGTCCGCGTCCTACGACATCGACCGAATCGAGGTTGTCGACGAATTCGACGTAGTGGGGCACGCCCGTATTGAGAAACCACCAGCCGTCGCCTTCGTGAATCTCACGGACGGCAATCATGCCGAGTTCGATCTCTCCGGCGAGCCCTTTCGTGCGGAGGATGCGGGCGGTGTGGAGACCGTCTGCGGCGTCGAAGAACTTGGTTTCGCCGCCGATTCCGAGGTGTTCGGCGAAGAGCGTGAAGCATCGGGCACCGTTTCCGCACATTTCGCCTTCGGATCCGTCGGCGTTGTAGTAGCGCATCGAGCAGTCGATTTCGGCACTGTGGGCCAGGGTCATCACACCGTCGGCACCGATTCCGAAGTGTCGGTCGCACAACCGTGCGATCAACCCGGGCTCGGGCGTGAAGACGCCGTTGCGGTTGTCGATGAGGATGAAGTCGTTTCCGGCACCCTCGTATTTTACAAATTCGGTTTGCACCTTTCGGCTGTTTTGTCTCGACAAGTCGGTGACCTGGCGGTTGTTTCCGGATTGTACGGCGCACGGTCGGGCCTTTTTGTGCGGCGGTTTATCCTGTACAAAAATAGTAAAACTTCTAAAAGTTTTGCTACTTTTGTGAAAAATATCCGCCGAAGGGTCCCGGAGTGCGGATGTTTTGTAAGACAAAGGTGTTTTTTAAAGGTCCAATCTATGAAAAGTGTGCTTTTCAAGCATCGATCGATACGAAAATTCCGCCCGACGCCGATTCCCGAAGAGGTTCTGCGCGAATGCCTTGAAGCCGCCACGCGGGCTTCGACGTGCGGCAACATGCAGCTCTATTCGCTGATTGTGACCCGCGAGCGGGCGTTGCGCGAGAAGCTCTCGCCGTGCCATTTCAACCAGCCGATGGTCCTGGAGGCTCCGTGCCTGGTGACGGTGTGCGCCGACGTGCACCGTTTTACGATGTGGTGCGAGCAGCGCGACGCCGATCCGGCCTACGACAACTTCGCGTGGTTCCTGAACGCCTCGGCGGATGCGTGGCTGGCGACGCAGAACCTCTGCGTGGAGGCCGAGCTGCACGGGCTGGGGATCTGCATCCTCGGCACGACGATCTATACCGCGGGTGATATTTCGCGGATCCTGGAGCTCCCGAAGGGGGTTATTCCCCTCACGACGGTGGTGCTGGGCTATCCGGCCGAATCGCCCGAGTTGACCGACCGTCTTCCGTTGGATGCGGTGGTCCACTACGAGAAATACACGGACTATACGGCCGCGGAGATCGACGAACTGTGGGCCGAACGCGAGGAGTCGGAGCAGACGAAACAGCTGCTGGCGGAGAACGGCCTGCCGAATCTGGCGAAGATCTTCACCGAACGGCGTTATGTGCGGCGGGACAACCTGGCCATTTCGGAGTCCTATTTTGCGTTGTTGAAAGAGAAGGGCTTCTTCAATCACTGATTCTCCGTGGGCAAGCCGTGCCGCATATTCATCGCTGCGGTGCTGGGCCTGATCGGCTCGGCGTGCAGCGTCACGCGGCATATTCCCGAGGGCAGCTACCTCGTGCAGCAGGTGAAGGTGGAATCCGACCGGACGGTTCCGCGCCGGGAGCGGATCCCGGCTTCGGAGCTGGAGAAGTACGTGCGGCAGAGTCCGAACAAACGCTTCCTGGGTACGAATTTCTACGTCTGGCTCTACGAACAGGCCAATCCTGCGAAGGAGAACCGCTGGAATGAGTGGAAACGGAAGATCGGCGAGGCTCCGGTGCTGCTGGACCAGGGCCTCACGCAGAAGAGTGCCGAGAACCTGAAGGTCTACATGGATTCGAAAGGGTTCTTCAACTCGCAGGTTTCGTTCCGGATCGACACCGTGTCGCGTCGCAAACGGGCGAAGGTCTACTACCGCACGCACCAGGGGGCTCCTTACCGGATCGATTCGATCACGTATGAATTTCAGGACCGGTTCCTCGAACAGATCGTGCTTCCGGACACGTCGCGGACGCTGCTCCGGCGGGGGGCGATCTACGACGTGACGGTGCTGGATGCCGAACGGGAACGGATTACGGAGTACCTGCGGGACCGGGGTTACTACAACTTCTCGGTGAACAACATCATGTACCTGGCCGATACGCTGGGCGGAGGCCGGAAGGTGGACCTTCGGGTGGTCGTCAAGCAGTACCTGTCGGGTTACGACGCCCGAGGCAAGGCCGTGATGGACAATAACATGGTCTACCGCCTCGACCGGATCAACATCTTCCCGGACTACGACCCGACGGATCTTCGGAACGATACGACGCTCTTTTCGCGGCTGGACACGGCCTACTACCGGGGTCTGCACATCATCTACGAGAAGCGCCCGAACCTGCGGCCGCGGGTGTTGCGGCAGGCGGTTCCGCTCTACCCGAACTACATCTACAACTCGTCGCAGGTCAACCGGGCCTATGCGGACCTGATGTCGCTGGGTTATTTCAAGAGCACGCGGATCGCATTCGAGGAGCAGCCGCAGCGGGCGGATTCCACGAACTACGTCTCGTTCATCGGATCGTCGGCGGACTCCACGCAGACGATGCTCTATACGCGGGAGGGCTATCTGACGTGCAACATTCTCTGTACGCCGACGCTTCGTCAGAGCGTGAAGGTGGACCTCGAAGGGAGCACGACGTCGAGTTTCTACGGGCTGAAGGCCACGGTGGGTTACCAGAACCGGAATATTTTCCGGGGCGCGGAGTCTTTCGACGTTTCGTTCACGGCAGGATACGAGTTCATGAAGGCTCCGGATGCGCGGAAGAAACGGGCCACGGAGTTCGGAATCACGACAGGCCTGACCTTTCCGCGGTTCCTGGCGCCGTGGCACATGCGTCGTTTCCGGAACGTGAACCAGCCGCGGACGAAGATCGAGATTTCGGTGAATTTCCAGGACCGTCCCTACTATGCGCGGACGCTGTCGAGTGCGGGTCTGACGTATATGTGGACGAACAACCGCTATTCGAGTTTCTCGCTGCGGCCGATCGACATCAACGTGATCGACATGACCCGGCCGGTGGACCCGGATTTTCTGGGGAGTACGCAGAACAAATACCTGATCAACAGTTTCAGCACGCAGTTCATCGGGGGTCTTTCGTTCGGCTACAGCTACAACAACCAGCGGAAGAACTTCGGGGGCAACGCCACGACGGTCCGTTTCAACGGCGAGACGGCAGGCAACCTGATCGATGCCGTGGAGCACGCCTTTTTCTCCCCGGCGGCCGGGAAGGACTACTATACGATCTTCGGCATCCAGTATTCGCAGTATTTCCGGACGGACCTGAGTGTGAGCCGTAAAATCATGCTGGGGGACGTGACGGCGCTGGTGGGGCACCTCTACGGCGGTGTGGCGATGGCCTACGGGAATTCGGAATCGGTTCCGTTCGACCGCCAGTTCTACTGCGGCGGCAGCAACGGAATGCGGGGATGGGCGCCGCGGACGCTGGGACAAGGTTCGGTGGCGAATCCGCACAACGACTTTCCGGTTCAGACGGGTGATGTGAAACTGGAGGCGAATCTGGAGCTTCGGTTTCCGATCTGGGGCATGATCCACGGTGCGACGTTCTTCGACGTGGGCAATATCTGGTATATCCGACAGAATCCGGACGAGTATTCGGACGATGCGGTTTTCCATTTCGACCGTTTCTACCGGCAGTTGGGTTTCAACACGGGTCTGGGCCTTCGTTTCGACATCAAGTTTGCGGTGCTGCGTCTGGACTGGGGCATCCAGCTTCACAATCCGAACAATCCGGCGGGCGAGCGTTGGATCCACAACTTCAAGTGGAAGAATACGGCGCTGAACTTCGGAGTGGGTTATCCGTTTTAGTGCGGGCTGCGGGGTGGAGTCGCTGCGGCTCGCTCCGGCCGACTTCCCGGCCGACTTTCCGACCAACTTCCCGACCCTCTCCCGATTCTTGTCCCTTTCCCAGCCGACCTCCCGATCCTCTTCCGGTCCACTTCCGATCCTTTTTCTGCCCCCTCCCTTCTCTTCCGGCCCTTTTCCGGCCTTTTCCCGATTCTTGACCCTCTTCCGACCCTTT
Organism: uncultured Alistipes sp.; assembly: GCA_944321755.1. Taxonomy (GTDB): domain Bacteria; phylum Bacteroidota; class Bacteroidia; order Bacteroidales; family Rikenellaceae; genus Alistipes. The sequence goes on along the minus strand of CALUMM010000034.1, from coordinate 22,487 downwards.
TCTGCCCTTCCCCCCCCCTCTCTTCCGGCCCTTTCCCGGCCTTTCCCCAATTCTTGGTCCTCTTCCGACCCTTTTTCTGCCCTTTTTCTGCCCTTTTCCTGCCCTTTTCAGCCTTCTTCCTGCCTTTCTGATCCTTTCGATCTGCCCGGTCCGGTTCAGCCAGCCCGGCCCACCCGGCCCGCCCGGCCCGCCTGCTCCTTCGGCCTGCCCTGCTTAGAAGGGATACCCGATGGCGAGGTGGAATCCCAGCCCGTCCCGGAAACTGGAGATGTTGTAATAACCCCGCTTGTCGGGATTGGGATAGGGGGTATGGATGCCGATCCCGAGGTCGGCGCGGATGACCAGATAACTGATGTCGTAGCGCAGTCCGAATCCGGTTCCGAGTGCGATTTCATTGAGCAGTCCTTTCCATTTGAGTTCGGCTCCCGGGCGGTTGGGGTCGTTTTTCAGCAGCCAGACATTCCCGGCGTCGAGGAAGACGGCGCCGTTCAGGCGTCCCATGATCCCGAACCGGTATTCGATATTGGCTTCGAGTTTGAAATCGCCGGTCTGGTCGAGATATCCGTCGCTGTCGTCGGCGGGCGGGCGGTAGCTGCCGGGGCCTATGGATCGGACGGTGAAGGCGCGGATGCTGTTTGCGCCACCGATGTAGAACTGTTCGCTGTAGGGCATCACCTCGGAGTTTCCGTAGGCATACCCCACGCCGACGAGGAAACGGGTTGCGAGCCAGTTGTTTCGGCGGCCGATGCGGTGGTAGAACTTCACTTCGCTGACCTCCTTGACGAACTGCGAGAACTGGTTGCCGAAGAGGAGTTGGGGTTGTCGTTCGCCGCAGGCGCGCAGGATTCCGGCGAGGAGGTTTCCGGCGGAGGTGAGGCTGTTCTGCCAGTAGAAGCTGCGGTTTGCGGAGGCCCCGTATGTCTTTTCGAAGGTGTAGGTGTAGCTGATCGAGGGTACGAACTGGTTTCGGAAACTCATGGCGATGGAGGGGTTCTCCTCCATGGTCTGGTCGAAACTGGCGGTGGTATGGAGCAGCCGGTTGTAGGTAAGTTTGAAGACCGTGAGGTCGTGGCGGCTGTAGGGGGATGTCTGGAAGTTGTATCCGCCCGATCCGCTGAAGGCGATCAGGTGGAAGAAGCGGGGCCGGTTCATCAGGTCGACGCCCAGCTGGAACGAGGTGCTTCCGGGGTAGCGCATCCTGCGGACCCACTCGCGGGGCAGCAGCAGACGGGGCAGGTTCAGGTTCGTATTGAGCCCCAGCTCATAGGAGTTGAGCCGTGAGGAGTGTCCTCCGGAGTTTTTGTTTCCGGTCTGCCACTCGTAGGATCCGTTGAGTTTGACGTCGAGGACTTCGCCGCCGCGGAAGAGGTTGTTGTTGCTGACCTTGAGGGTGATGCCGGGTCCGATGAAGCTGTTGGACTTGGAGGTGACGTCGGTTTCGAGTGCGACCTCCAGCGGGTAGTCGAACCGGGCATCGATGTCGACGTCGAGCGAGTCCCCGCCGCGCAGCGAATCGAGCGGCGTGACGGAGAGGTTGACGGATCGGAAGATGCCGAGTTTGTTGAGTTCGGTCTGGGTCCGGTTCTGGGCCTCGACGGTGAAGAGTTCGCCGGGTTCGAGGGTGAGGGTCCGGGCGAGGAGCCGCGGTCGGATCTTCATGGGCTGCTGGGCGAATACCGTGGTGTTCCGGATGCGGAGCGTATCGACGGGTCCGGGCCGGAGGTTCCGGAGGCGCACGGTGACATCCCCCACACGATAGGGCTTGAGGGCCGTAGCCGGGAGATTGGGCTTGAGTTGGAGCCTCAGGTCGACCTGCTGGCGGCGCTGGGTGGTATCGGCGAGGTATTCGAGGTATTCGGGGCGGAAGTAGTAGTATCCGCGGTTTCGGAGAATCCCGGTGATCCGCTGTTGTTCGGCGGTCAGCGTATCGAGGTTGTACTGCGCGCCGGAACGGATCAGCGAAGTGGCGCGGAGGCTGTCGATCAGGGGTTCCATCGTCGGGTTGACCTTCGGATACTCGATGCTGCCGTAGTACCAGGGTCGAGCGATGCGGAGTGTGTAGTCGATCTTTGCCTTGCGTCCGTGCTTGCGGTAGCGCAGGGAGTCCGAGACGCTGGAGCCGAAATAGCCGTGGTTTCCGAGGGCCTGTTCGGCGACCTGGGTGCGGACCGCGGGCTGGACCTTCGAGAGGAGGACGGGCTCTTTGGCCAGCCGTTTGTAGAACCAGTATTTGAATCCCTTTTCGCGGGGGGTGTAGCAGTAGTTCCAGGCCCACAGTCCGGTCGGGAAGGGGGTGCGCAGGTAGGGGCTGTAGAGCGGGTTGTTGGGAGCCACGGAGAGGGGTTCGCGGGCGGCGCTTTCGGCCTCGGCGGAGAGTACGACGCCCGAATCGGGGAGGATGCGGAAGTGTTTCACCCCGGTGTAGAGGACCTCGCCCTCCGGGATGCGGCGGGTTGTGGAGCAGGCTCCGAGCAGCAGCAGCCCCATGGCGGTGAGCACACGCCGGAATCTATTGAGCCCTGTCTTCATGTCGTACCTGTTTTTGGGGTTTGGGTTTCGACGACCGGAAGAGGTCCCCGAGCCGTGAGATCCGTTTGCGGATGACGAATCCGACGCCGGTTTCGGTAATTTCACCTTCGAGGATGCTTTCGTACCCGGTGTGTCGGAAGAGTCGGATATACATGTTGTCGCGTTTGTCGAGCATGTATTCGATCGAGATGTCGTCGATGAGGTTCTCCTTGAGGTTTTGGGTCGGGTCGGTGTCGGTGCTGAACTTGCCTCCGATGACGGCGCGGATGCGGTCGCTGAAGAGGTTCTTGGAGAGGCGGTAGGAGTAGTCGGTCCGCTGCCCGTTGGGGTCGTCCTGGCCGTAGGAGTCGATTCCGAAGGAGAGGTCCACGCCCTTGAGGCTGTTTTGCGCCCACTGGTTCAGTTCGTTCTGGATGAAGCTGTTGAGCGGGTTTTCGGAGCTGACCTTCGCGGTGGTCCCGGGTCCGGTGTAGGTGTTGTATATCAGGAGGTTCATGGCCTGATTGGCCCGCTGTTCGGCGGTGAGGGAGTTCAATTGGTTCTGCATCGTGAGGTCCTCGGGCGCGGCGAGTCCGAAACTGATGGCCAGGTCGGTGAGCGTGTTGCGGATATTGATCGAGATGTCGAAATTCACCGTCCGGGCGTCCTGACCGTCGGACGAGGAGGAGACGGTTGCGCGGACGCTCTCCACGGCGGTGATGTTGAACGACGGGTCGGCGGGGTCGCCGATCCATTCCACGTAGCTGCCCTCCTTGATCCTGAATACTTTTTGTGCGATGACGGGCGGGTTGTACCTGACGGTTCCGCCCGAGAGGACGTATTTCCCCGCGAGGCGCATGTCGCCCAGGGGGTTCATCGTGTAGGCGAGGTTTCCGCCGCCGCGCAGGTCGATGCGGTTGCTGCCGTCGGTGGAGAGGTCGACGGCGGCCTTGACGTCGTTGTTGATGTCGATGTTCAGGGCGATGTCCAGCCCTCCGATCTTCACGGGCGGGAGCTCTTCGAGGGGTTCCTGCGCGTCGAGTTCGCGGAAGGAGACGAACGAGACGAGGTTCTGCGACTGCTCCTTGACCTCCATCGGGGAACCCTGCATGACGTAGTTGATGTCTGTTCCGCCGAGCAGGGCGACGTTTCCGCGGACCGCGAGTTCGTCGACGGGCCCCTTGACGGAGGTGTTGAGATCGAGGTAGGCGGTTCCGTAGACGGTTGTCCGCTCCTTGCGGGGGACGTTTACGAGTTGGAAATCCGCGGCCCGCAGGGTGAGGTCGGCACTCATGCGCGCGAAATCCGAAAGGTCGACCTCACCGTTGATTGTCAGCGGTTTGCGGTTCGGGGCGAGGATGGCATACCGATCGAAGAGCAGACGGCTTCGGTCGAAACGGACGGTATCGTCGGCGAGCGTGAATGCGGTGCCGATCATCGGGACGCGGAGCTGCGTGCCGGCGAACTGCAACCCGCCGTCGAGAATTGGTTTTTGGGGCGATCCCGTAGCGCGAATCTTTGCGGAGAGTTTGCCCGAGAGCTGCAGCAGCTCCTCGGGGAGGAAGAGATTGAGGCGTTGCAGGGGGAGCCCCGGGATGGCGAGCGAAGCCGTGAGGGGATTTTCGTCCTCCTTCCGATAGCGGGCGGAGGCCGCCAGCACCTCGATGGAATCGAGCGAGAGCCGGGCTTCGGCCTGCTGCCCGGCGCCCTGGGTATAGCGTGCCGCGAGTGTCACATCCCCGAATCGCTGCCGGTTGTAGGAGAGCCCGGCGACGGAGACCGTTCCCTGCAGTCCGAGGGTATCGGCGCCCATTCCGAGCGAGAGATCGGTGCCCAGCAGCCCGTCGACGGGCGGCGCCGCGGGCAGCAGCTCCAGCATGGTTCCGATTCCGAGCCCGGCCGTTTCGAGCCGGATTCCGCCCACGCTTCCCGACGGCGGGAGCGAATGGACGGCGAATCGCTGCTGCCCGCGGGTCAGGTCGAGATCGGCCTCGATCCTGCGGTCGAAACGGTAGACGAGATAGTTGCCGGGATTGACGGCCCAGGGTTCGAATCCGAACTGGGGATCAGCCCCGAGCGATACGCGCACGAGCGAGTCGTTCCAGGCGGCGTCGATCTGCGAGCGCAGACCTTCGCGGCCGCTGCGGTCGCGCTGGTAGAGGTTGGCCCGGGCGGTATTCTGTACGATGTCGCCGTAGATGCCTGCGGCGGCCAGGTGGTCGAGATTCCCGGGGGCGTTGGCCACGCGGAGGGCGTATTGCAGCCGGGGGCCGTTCTGGCGCATCGACACCTCCACGCTGTCGAGGCGGATGCCTCCCGACGTCAGCCCCTCGACCTGCATCCCGAGCGCCACGGGCAGCGAATCCCCCTTCATCCCGAGCATCTCCAGCCGCCGGAAAGCGACCTGCTTCGTGCGGAGGAAGTTGTTCAGAATGTTGTTTCTTCCGGCCGAGAGTTGCAGCCGGAAATCGGGCAGGGCGGGCCTCAGCGAATCCATGTCGAGCCGTTGGGTCTGCATCTGCTGCGTCAGCACGCCGATACACCGGGGCAGTGCGCTCTTCAGCGAATCGAGCGCCTCCGGGGACCGGAACTCCAGGCGCAAATCCCCCGATTGCATCTCGGCCCGGGTCTCCGTCGAGTCGGTGCGGAAGGCCGCACTGGTGGGGCGAATGCGATCGATCTGCGTGCCGGTCCGGATGGTGATGCTGTCCAGGGCGATCCGGGCGTCGTAGCATCCGGGGGCGTTGGCCGCGGCTTCGGCATCGAGGAGGAACAGCCCGCCGATCGGTTCGGCGACCAGCCCCAGCGCCGCGAGGTCGAACCACCCGACCCGCCCAGTCATCCGACCCTGCTGCCGCTCCCGGGTCAACAGCCCCTCGATTCCGAGTGCGAGGCGCAGGAGCGAATCGCGGTCCTCGATCCGTCCGGTCAACCGTCCCTCCGCAAGTCCGGCCTCTACGCTGACCCCGCCGAAGTCGTGCCCGCGATACTCCGCCCGTGCAACCTCCAGCTGAACCCGGCCCCGGGTCGCGGGGGCCAGAGGATCAAACCCTTCGCCTTGGGCTGTGAGGGTCAGATCGATCCTTCCGAGCGAATCGTGCGGCAGGAAACTCCCTGCCGGGAAACTGTCGCAGCGAATCGTCGCCTCGTAAGCCTTCCGTTGCGCGTCGAACCGTCCCTCCAACCCGATGCGGCCCTCCGTTCCGGTGCGCCCCTCTGTTCCGGTGCGGCCGGTTCCGTTTTCACCCGCACCCGCACCCGCACCCGCACCTGCACCTGCACCTGTTCCGCTCCGGTCCGGCCCGGCCGTCAGTACCGAAGCCAGCGAATAGACCCCGTGCGAAGCCGTTGCCGTGCCCTGCAGTCCGATTCGCCGCGGGAGTGCCACCCTGCGGCGCAGGGCCGTATCGGGCAGGACCTCCAGCAGAAAGGCCGGATTGCGGAGTGCACCCCGGAACCGGGCCGAAGCGGCCAGCCGTTTCGGATCGAGCGGATAGCGAGCCTTGCCGTCCAGCGTAAGGGAGAGCCATTCGGGCGAGGAGATCTCCACGCCGATTTTTTCAAACTCTTCCCAGGTCCCGGTCGTGGCGAGGTGCAGCCTGAGCAGCCGGTTGTCCAGCGGTGCGGGAATCGCCGCGGGGGCGATGCAGGCCAAATCGCGGGTGGCCACTTCGGCCGTCAGGTTGGCCGTCAGCGGGGCGGTCGGCTCCATTTGCAGCGCCCCGGGTCCTGCCGTCAGGTCGGCCTGCAGGTGTGAGGCCGCGGTGGCGAGTTCGAATCCCGAGAGCGAAATCCCCTCCGGTCCCATTTCGAAACGCCCCTGCGTCCGTTCTACCGTGAGCCCGCAGCGTTCGGTGAAGGCCAGCTGCCGGATCTGCAGGGCGACTGCTCCGCCGCGGTTGTAGAGCGAGTCGACCGTCAGATCGACCCCGTCGAGGACGATCCGCCCGGGATCGAACCCCTCCGCCGGGCGGTGCCCCGCAACACCGTAAGCAACCCGGTTCCCGACTAACGCCAGACTTCCGATCCGAATGCTCCACGGCCCGGCGGCCTCCGTTTTTGCAGCCGCTACCGTCTCTTTTCCGACCGTCCCGACCGTCCCGACCGTCCCGGCAGTCCCGACCGTTCCGGTCGTCCTAATCGTTCCGGCAGTTCCGGCCGCGGGGGGTGCAACGAAATAGGCGTAGTCGCCCCGGTCGATCCATACGCGGGTTACGGCCACCTGCTGGCTGTCAAGCCGTACCCGGCACTGCTCCACACCCCCTTCGGCCAACTGCACCGACAACTCCGGATCGACCCCCTCCGGCCCCATTTCGAAGGCCGTGCGGCGGATCGAGAGGGTGTCGAGATCGATGGTCCAACGCAGCGGGGCGGTGGCGGAGTCGGTTTTTTCTTCGGCAACCGGCTCTCCGGGGTGGAGGAAGATGGCGGCGCTGTCAAGTGCGATGCGTTGTACGGCGGCCTTTTCGAGGCGCAGATCGGCCCGCAGCCGCTCCACGGCGAAGAGCCCGGTGGCGATCCGCATGTCGAATCCCGTAGCCGTATCGCGGTAGCGGGCAGCCAGCCGGTCGATCTCCAGGCTCCGGACGACGGCCTCCTTGCGGACGAGCGGCCAGAGTTCGACCTCCAGGGCGATGCGTCCGCAGTCGACGAGCGTGTCGCTGTGGTCGAGGATCCGGATCTGCTCGGCGGCGAGCCGCAACGGGAAGCGCAGCCGGAAGCGTTCTACGGAGATCTCCAGACCGAGGCTTTCCGAGAGAGGTCCCAGGGCTTTGCGCCTGGCCAGTTCCTGCACGGCCGGGAGATAGAGCAGGGCCAGGCAGCAGAAGAGCAGCAGAATGAGGGCCAGCAGGGTCCGGAGCGTATATTTGAGGAACTTTTTCACGATTTGGCGCCTCCGCGGAATTTCTCTGCAAGGTACAAAAAGCGGGCGATTAAACAATCGCCCGCCCGTAAAAATCGGTCCTATGGATATCGGTTTTCGCCTTTGGCTGTCCGTTTCGGGAGCTGGTTCGGCTCTTTTGTCCGGTTTATTGCCGGGTTCTGTACTGCGACGGCGACATGCCGGTGTTGCGTTTGAAGTAGCTTCCGAAGAACGACTGGTTGGGGAAATTCAGCGAATAGGCGATCTCCTGCACGCTCATGTCCGAATATTTGAGCAGTGTTTTTGCTTCGAGGATCACGTAACTGTCGATCCATTCGGAGACGGACTTTCCGCTGATTCGCTTGATCAGCGTGGTGAGGTACTTGGGGGTAATGCAGAGTTGCCGGGCGTAGAATCCGACGCTCCGTTCTCGTTTGTAGTTTTCGTTGAGCAGGCGGGTGAATTGCGTGAAATGCTCTTTGGCGCGATCGCGGGAGGGGTTTTCGATTTCGGGGTGTTCCGCGAGATAGCGGCGGAGGATCTCTCCGACCTTGTAGATGGTTCCGGTGATGAGACCGCCGATGATTTCGGTCGAGAATTCGCTTTCGGGACCTTTGAGTTCCTCCTCGATCAATGCGATGAAGTTGCGCAGGGCCTGGCATTCGTCGTGCGAGATCTCCAGGCAGGGGTAGGCTGCGAATTGCAGGAAGAGGGGCAGCATCTGTTTGGTGTCGATGTTGATTCTGCGGAGGAAGTCGGGCGATACGGCGATGACATTAACATTCAGACCTTTGGCCGAGCGGGCCTGGAGAATGCTGTTGGGTGCAAAGATGAACATCGAATCCTTTTTGATTCGGAATTCCTGGAGATTGAGCAGTCCGGAGGATTCTCCTTCGGTTCCGACTCCGATGATGAAAGCGTTGATCCTGCAGGGATCCCGGAAGGTTTGCAGATGGGATTTCGTGCTGGCGGCGATACATTCGCCCATCACACCGGCTCTGTTTTCGCCTCCGGAGATTGAGATCATCTCCTGAAGGGTGAAATGGTTTATCGGGTTTTCCCGGATCTCGTTGTTCATGTTCTCATTAAGTTAGGGTGCGTCATATAGAATTATAACGACAAAGAGCGCTGAAAAGTCTTTCGAGACGACAGAATGAACATTTCACGATCCATTTTGACGGATGAAGGGTCGAAAAAGACGCCGAACCTCAAGGTTCGGCGTCTTTCGGGAGTACCCTCCCTTAATTTTAAGCAGTTTTTCCGTTAGGGACCCGCCGTGAAACAGACTTTTTTTGCGGTCCGCCCCGTGGTCGGATTTCGTTACGTCCCGTTCCGGTAGCAGTTTTCCCGTTAGGGTCCCGCCGTGAAGCAGCCTTTTTTGCGGTCCGCCCCGTGGTTGGATTTCGTTACGTCCCGTTCCGGTAGCAGTTTTCCCGTTAGGGTTCCGCCGTGTAGCAGCCTTTTTTGCGGTCCGCCCCGTGGTCGGATTTCGTTACGTCCCGTTCCGGTAGCAGTTTCCCCGTTAGGATTCCGCCGTGTAGCAGCCTTTTTTGCGGTCCGCCCCGTGGTTGGATTTCGTTACGGCCTGTCTCTTCCAGTTTTTCCGTGGCGGTTTTCCACCCTCCCCGGGATGTCGGCCTCCGCTGTCTTATTCTGCTGCGGGGGTCGCCGCGGGCGTATCGGTGATTCCGAGCTCCTTCTTCACTTCGGGAGCAATGTCGGTGAGCGTAGCCTCATCGAAGTAAGCCAGCGAGCCCGTCGAGGTGTCGAATACGACGAGGTATCCGCCTGCGGCCGAGATCTTGTCGATGGCATTCTTGGCCTTCTCGATAATCGGGGCGAGAAGTTCGTTCTGTTTTTTCTGATACTCCTGCTGTGCGCGCTCCTGGAATTCGCGGATCCGGGCCTGGAGGTCATTCAGGTCCTTTTCCTTCATCTCCTTGGCCATGTCGTTCATGGTGTTGAAGTTTTTCTGGAAGTCCTGGAGTTTGGTGTTGAACTCGACATTCATCGTTTCGATGTTGTCCTGCAACTCCTTGGCATAAGCCTCCATGTTTGTCTGCATGGTCTTGGTTTCGGGCATCGCCATGATGATCTCCTGGGTGTTGATGCGACCGAATTTCTGCGCGAAGAGCGACGTGGAGCCCATCAGCAGCGCGATAGCCAGGGTTAATTTAAGCGTTTTTTTCATACAATTTAACAGTTAATGTTTTGATGTCGGGGTTTATTTTTTCAGGAGGTCGATGACCTGCTGCGTGCGCTCTACCGCGGGGTTGTTGTAGAGCAGCGTAGGGTTGTTCGAGGCGTCGAGCACCAGATCGGCTCCGACCTGTTTGGCATAGGCTTCGATGGTGTCGAAAACCTTTTTCTGAATGGGGGATATCTTTTCGATCCGGGTTTTCATCAGGGTTCCTTCCTGCCCGAAGAGGCTTTCCTGAAATTTCTGCGCCTCTTTTTCCTTGGCAAGGATTTCATTTTCGCGGGCCTGACGTGATGCCGACGAGAGCGATGCCTTCTGATACTGATAGTTGTTGTAGAGGGTTTCGACCTCGGCGAACTTGTCATCCACCTGTTTCTGATACTGTTTAGCGAGAGAATCCAGTTCTTCGATGGTGTTGTTGTAGTCGTCCATCGACTTGAAAATCTTCTCGCTGTTGACGACTATGTAATTCTGTGCCGAAAGGATCCCGGCGGACAGCACGCCTGCTGCCAATAAAATCAGCCGTTTCATCATCTGAAATTTTAAGTTATCGATTCCGGTTTTCCGGAGATGTTGTCATAAATATAACTCTTTTCTTTCAAATTTATTGCCATCGGGTTCTTTTTAGAACTGTTGGCCGAGGACGAAGTGGAACTGGCTGCCGCTCTTGGTGGTGGAATTTGCGGGGGGATCGAAACCGTACCCCCAGTCGATACCGAGCATACCGACGACGGGCAGATAGAGCCGCACGCCGAAACCGGCCGAGCGTTTGATCTTGAATGGCGAGAACTCCTTCCAGGAGTCGAATGCGTTACCGCCTTCGAGGAATCCGAGGACATAGATCTGCGACGAGGGTTTCAGGATGATCGGGTATCGCAACTCGGCGGTGTACTTGTTGTAACCGCGGGAGTAGTAGTTGGATGGGTCGAGGGCACCGTCCTCGTAACCGCGCATCGAGATGATGTCGATACCGTAGATGTTGTATCCGGACATTCCGTCGCCGCCGACTTCGAAGCGCTGGAAGGGCGAGACCTTGTTTTTGTTGTAGCTTCCGAGGTATCCCATCTCGGCCTTGAGCATCAGCACGAGGTTCGAGTTGTTGAGGAATCCCTGGAACCACTGGGCCTTGAACTGCCATTTGTGGAATTCGATCCAGCGGTAGCGGTCCTGGTCGCTCATCGACTGGTCGGCGTAGTCCTTTCCGTCCCAGAGCGAGTAGGGGAGTGTGGCCTGGACCGAGGCGCTGAACTCCGAACCGCGGCGGGGATAGATGGGCTGGTCGACGGAGTTGCGTCCGAAGACGAGTTTGAGCGAGAGGAGGTTCGAGTTGCCGTTTTCGACGACGAATCCGGTCCAGTTCTTGAGGTTGTAACGTTCGTAGCTGGCTTCGGCGTAGAACGTGAAGTAGGGGTCCGGCCAGTTGAGTCGTTTTCCGAGGCCTGCGGCGACGCCGTAGGTGCGGAAGTACTGCGTGGCGGTCTGCCAGACGTAATAGGCGTTGTTCTGCTCGGAGATGTGGGCCGAGAAGGTGAACGAGTTGGGTTTCTTGCCGCCGAGCCAGGGGTCGGTGAAGCTCAGGGCGAAGGCCTTGTAGTAGGTACCGTTTGTCTGGGCCGAGAGCGAGAGCCGCTGGTTCTGGCCCATGGGGTACGGCCTCCAGGCTCCCTTCTTGAAGAAGTTCTTGACCGAGAGGTTGTTGAGCGTGATGCCGACGGATCCCACGAAGGTTCCGGAGCCCCAGCCTCCGGCGATGTTGAACTGGTCGGAGGCCTGCTCTTCGAGGGGCCAGTTGATGTCGACGAGCTCGTTGGTGACAGGCTTGATGTCGGGCATGATGGTCTCGGGGTTGAAGTGTCCCATGGATCCGAGGGTCCGGATGGTCTGCATGAGCAGCGAGCGGTTGTAGAGTTCTCCCGGGCGGGTGTAGAGTTCGCGGCGGATGACCTCGTCGTCGACTCTCTGGTTTCCGGAGATTCCGACGTTGTTGATGGTGAACTGCTTGCCCTCGAAGACCTTGACTTCGATATCGATCGAGTCGGCTCCGATGATCGTCTCGGCGGGTTCGATCTGCGACATGAGGTATCCCTCGTTCTGGTAGAGCGACGACACGGACATTTCGTCGGGATTGGTCTCCTTGCCGATTCCGAGCCGCTTGTGCATGGATTTCTTGTCGTAGGTGTCTCCCTTCTTGACTCCGAACATGCGCTGCAGGGCGTCGGTTTCGTAGACGGAGTTTCCGACCCAGGAGACGTTCCGGATGAAGTATTTGTTTCCTTCGGAGACTTCGAGGTCGATTCCGATCCGTTTTTCATTGATCGGGTAGATCGAGTCGCGGATGACGTTTGCGTTTCGGTAACCCTTCGAGTTGTAGAAGTCGATAAGGAGCTCCTTGTCGGCTTCGTAATCGGATTCGTTGAGTTTGGCTCCCTTGAAGAAGTTGATCGACTTCTGGTGTGTTTTCTTGAAGGTCCGGCGGAGCCGTTTGTCCGTGAACTGCCGGTTTCCGATGAAGTTGATCTGACCGATTTTCACCCGTTCCTTGCGGTCGATCAGGAAGGTGACGTTGACGGCCTGTCCGGGTCGGAGCGTGTCGTTGTCGATGCGCACGTCGACTTCGGTGTTCCGGAAACCCTTTTCGGCCCAGTAGTCCCGGATAAGTTTCTTGTTTTTGTCGATGACGTAATCGGAGAGTTCGCTGCCCCGGCGGAGTTTGAGTTTTTCGAGGAGTTCCTTCTGCTTGCCCTTGGAGATTCCCTCGAAAGCCCAGTTGTAGACGCGGGGTCTCTCCTTGAGGAAGACCTCCAGGTTGAGGCTGTCGCCGTCGATTTCGGCTCCGATTTTCACGTCGGAGAAGAAACGTTGGCTCCAGAACCGGGTGATAGCGTTTGCGATGAAGTTGCTGGGCAGATAGATCGAATCGCCTTCGATCAGTCCGGCCGACGACTTGAGGACATCGGGGTTGAGGTACTTGACGCCGTGGACGTTGATTTTACGGATATAGTAAAGTTTGGGCTCTCCGGCGCTTTTGAACATGGGAGCGTTTTCGGAGATGGCGGGTTTGGGAGCCGCCGTGGTATCCTGGGGCTGAGGCTCCTGGGCGAATATATTCGAGCTGCACAGCACGAGGAGGGCAGCAGCCGAGAATATCTTACCGGAATAGTTCATCTATGATCTCTTGTCAAACAAACAAATAACTTCATTTACCTTTTACGAGGCCGAAACGCCGGTCCCGGTGGGCGTACTCTTCGATGGCGCGGTCGAACTCCCTTTCGGTGAAGTCGGGCCAGAGGACCTCGGGGAACCAGAGTTCGGCGTATGAGGCCTGCCAGAGCAGGAAATTGCTCAGGCGTTGTTCTCCGCTGGTTCGGATGATCAGGTCGGGGTCGGGATAGGGAGCCGTATCGAGGTTTTCCGCGACGGTAGCCTCCTGAATCTGGTCGGGCGAGATCTGGTCGGCGGCGACTTTTTCGGCGATTCGGCGCACGGCGCGGGTTATTTCGCTGCGTGAAGAGTAGTTGAGGGCGAGGATCAGGGTAATTGTTTTCCCTTCGGCGGTCCGATCTTCGATTTCGGCGAGAGCTTTTTGTACCTTGTCGGAGAATCGGGAGCGTTCGCCGATCATTCGGACGCGGACGCCCTGTCGGATCAGTTCGGGGGCTTCATTGACGACGCTTTGGCAGAAGAGTTCCATCAGGGCGTCGACTTCGGCCGATGGTCTTCCCCAGTTTTCTGTGGAGAAGGCGTAGAGCGTGAGGAACTTGACGCCGTGACGGGCTGCGGCGCGCAGGGATGCGCGGACGGGTTCGACCCCGGCCGCATGGCCTTCGCAACGTTCCAGTCCGCGCAGTTCGGCCCAGCGGCCGTTTCCGTCCATAATGATGGCGACGTGTTGCGGTATGCGTTTGAGTTCGCTCATAGTAGGGCACAAATATAGGGAAAAAATCTGTTAACAGCAGGAAAAATCGGATAAATGATTTGCCATACTTTCCGCGGCGGCGCCCGGCGGGGGTTCAGCCGCGGATGTCTATTCCCCACATCATCTTATTGCGTAACGTGTCGTAAAATGATATATTGTGCGGGACGGCGAGAAAAATCGGTTGTTCGGCTCTTCGGATGGAGAACGTTGCGCCGTGGGGAATGGGGTAGTTGCGGTTGTCGAGGGTGACGAAGGCGTCGGAGCGGCGGGCCTGGACGTGGAAGGTGATGACGCTGGAGTCGGGGATGACCAGGGGTCGCATGGTGAGGTTGTGCGAGGCGAGGGGAGCGATGACGAGGCACCGGCAGGTGGGTGCGACGACGGGTCCTCCGGCGCTGAGCGAGTAGGCAGTCGAGCCGGTCGGGGTAGCTACGATGACTCCGTCGCCGTGATAGGTTCCGACCATCTGTGCGTCGACCCAGGTTTCGACGACGATCATGCCGGCGCCGTGGCGCTGGACGGTGAACTCGTTGAGTGCCAGATACGAATCGGGCTGCTGGGGGAATACGCCCTCGACGTGGAGCAGCGAGCGGGGTTCAGTTTGTATTTTTCCTTCGGCGATCTGCTGGAAGAGGAGTCCGATATCGCTGTTGGGTGCGCTGGTGAGGAATCCGAGGTGCCCGGCGTTGATCCCCATGACGGGGATGGGGGCACCGTGGAGTCGGTGTACGCCTTCGAGCAGGGTTCCGTCGCCGCCGTAGCAGATCATGAGCGAGTCGGCGGGCTGTTCTCCGACCTGCGGTCCGTAGATTTGCCGGGGCGGGAGCATACATCCCGTTGCGTGCCGGAGAATGGGTGCAAACTCCACATTTACGGCGAAATCGAATCCGAGGCGTTCGATGGCTCGGAGCATTTCGCGGAGCACTTCGGGTTTATGGGCGACCCGGGGTCTGGAAAAAAGTATGATTTTCATCGGCGGAGTTTCGAAAAAATCCGTAACTTTACCACGCCGGAGACGCTCCGGGCCCGTCCGGGGATTGTTTCAGACGGTTTTCGAGGCGCCGCAACCGGCATATCGATACAAAGATAGAAAAAGTCGGGAGCAAAATCCAAACTTGACGTGGATTTTTGTCGGGAAATGCCCGGGATCGGGATCTGGACGAAAAACCGGGGGCGGTGAGAGTTCTGAAGACCCGGTTCCGGAGATTTGTTTGGAGAGCGCCCCGAGAGAGAAACCTTGGTTTGGACGCCGCTCCGAAACGGAGAAATAAGTAAAAAAGATGACGAAACTGAGTGTAAATATCAATAAGATTGCCGTGATCCGGAATTCGCGGGGCGGGAATCTTCCTGACGTGGTGCTGGCTGCCACGCGCATCGAAGGGTTCGGGGCCGACGGAATCACGGTGCACCCGCGCCCGGACGGACGCCATATCCGCTACGACGACGTGCGGAACCTGAAACGGGTCCTGACGACCGAGCTGAACATCGAGGGCAATCCGATTCCGTCGTTCGTGGATCTGGTGCTGGAGGTTGTTCCGGCGCAGGTGACGCTGGTGCCGGATGCGCACGACGCCATTACTTCGAATGCGGGCTGGGACACGCTGGCGCACCGGGCGTTTCTGAGCGACGTGACGCGGCGCTTCCACGAACGGGGCATCCGGGTTTCGATCTTCGTGGACCCTGTTCCGGCGATGGTTGCGGGGGCGAAGGCGTGCGGCGCCGACCGGGTGGAGCTCTATACGGAGGCCTATGCCCGGGAGTACCCCGGGGATCCCGCGCGTGCCGTGGCCCCCTATGTGGCGGCAGCGGAGGAGGCGCGGCGTCAGGGACTGGGGCTGAACGCCGGACACGACCTCTCGCTGGAGAACCTGCGCTACTACGTGGAGCGCATTCCGTGGACCGACGAGGTCTCGATCGGCCATGCGCTGATCAGCGACGCCCTCTATTACGGACTGGAAAATACCGTGGGGCTCTACCTCCGCGAACTCAAAAATGTAAGAGGATGAAACGCCTGCTGCTTCTTGCCGCGGTCCTGCTGCTGACGGGCGCGGCCTTCGCCCAGGGGGAGTACCACTTCCAGCGCCGGAGTCTTTTCGACGTGCTTCCGCTGCATTCGAGCGACATCGTGTTCCTGGGCAATTCGATTACCGACGGCTGCGAATGGGCCGAACTGTTCGAGAACCGCCACGTGAAGAACCGCGGGATCAGCGGCGACCGTTCGGGGTGGCTGCTCGAACGCCTCGATTCGATCATCGCGGCGCACCCGAAGAAACTCTTCCTGATGATCGGGACGAACGACCTGGCGGCGGGCATCTCGCCGGATGAGATCGTTCGGAACGTCGCGCGGCTGATCGACCGCTTCCAGACGGAGTCGAAATGGACGAAGATCTATGTGCAGAGCATCCTTCCGGTGAACGGCGTGGACTTCTCGAAGTACCGGAACCACTACGAACACGCCCACCTGATCGTCCCGACGAACAAGCGCCTCGAAGCGCTGTGCGACGAGAAGGGCGTGCAGTACCTCGACGTGTGGGGGGCTTTGGCCGACCACGACGGAAAACTCGACCGGCGCTACACGAACGACGGGCTGCACCTGATGGGCCCGGGCTATCTGGTGTGGCGGGACGCGATCAAAATCCATGTAAAATAGCCGGTGCCGCTTTCGAATCCGATATTCCGGCGTATTTCGCGCCTTGCCGACGAGCAGGGCGTGCGGGCCTTTGTGGTCGGGGGTTACGTGCGGGACTACTACCTGCGCCGTCCCTCGACGGACATCGACGTGGTGGTCGTGGGGAGCGGCATTGCCCTGGCCGAAGCGCTGGGCCGGGAGCTGCGGACGAAGGTCTCGGTCTTCAAGACCTTCGGTACGGCGATGGTCCGGGCCGGGGGGATCGAGGTGGAGTTCGTCGGGGCGCGGAAGGAGTCCTACACGCACGATTCGCGCAAACCGGAGGTCTCGCCCGGGACGCTGGAGGATGACCAGCGGCGGCGGGACTTCACGATCAATGCGATGGCGTGGTCGCTCAACGACGCGACGTTCGGTGAACTGGTCGACCCGTTCGACGGGATGTCGGACCTGGAGGATTGCATCATCCGCACGCCGTGCGACCCGGACGTGACCTTTTCGGACGATCCGCTGCGGATGATGCGGGCGGTGCGGTTCGCCGCGCAGTTGGGCTTCACGATCGAGGAGGAGACCTTCGACGCCATCTGCCGGAATGCCGAACGGATCCGGATCGTCTCGCGCGAACGGATTGCCGTGGAGCTGAACAAGATCGTGCTGTCGCCGGTTCCGTCGATGGGCTTCGAGTTGCTGGAGATGACCGGGCTTTTGAAGCTGATTTTCCCGGAGTTGCAGGCCCTGAAGGGGGTCGAACGGCGGGGCAAGCACGCCCACAAGGACAATTTCTACCATACATTGAAGGTGCTGGACAACGTTTCGCGGCGTTCGGACGACCTGTGGCTGCGCTGGGCGGCGATCCTGCACGACATCGGCAAGCCGCAGACCAAGGCCTACGATCCGCGGGTGGGGTGGACCTTCCACGGCCACGAGGTGGTGGGTTCGAAGATGGTCCCGGGGATCTTCCGCCAGTTGAAACTCCCGCTGAACGAACACATGAAGTTCGTGCAGAAACTGGTTTTCCTGCACCTGCGTCCGATCATTCTTTCGGAGGATCTGGTGACCGATTCGGCGGTTCGGCGGCTGCTGTTCGAGGCGGGTGACGACGTGGAGGCGCTGATGACGCTGTGCGAGGCGGACATCACGTCGGGGATCGACGCGAAGGTGAAGCGCTACCTGGCGAATTTCGAGCTGGTTCGGCGCAAGATGAAGGACCTGGAGGAGCGCGACCGGATCCGGAACTTCCAGCCTCCGATCACGGGCGAGATCATCATGGAGACCTACGGCATCGGGCCGTGCCGGGTGATCGGGGAGATCAAGGAGGTGATCAAGAATGCGATCCTCGACGGGGAGATCCCGAACGAATACGGGGCGGCCCATGCGCTGATGGAGCGTCTGGCGGCCGAGCGGGGGCTTGTGAAGACGGAGCAGTAACCTGATTCGGGTGGCAGTCGTCGAATGACAAATACAAAGAGGGTGGAATGCGGAGATGCTTCCACCCTCTTTTCGTCATGGATCCGGGTGCCGGAGTCCGCTCAGAACAGGAATCCCAATCCTCCGTAAAGGCTGAAATACCAGCGTCCGGGGTCGGAGCGTTGGTCGGAGAACGAGGTGTAGGTGCGGAAATTGTCGGTCACATAGTAGTGGATACCCGGCGAGACGGAGAGCGTGAAGCGCCAGATGCGGTAGGTGAGCCGCATCTCCGCGTCGATGGAGAGGGTGAAGGGGTGGTGTCGGAGTATTCCCTCGTCGTACCACTTCCCGTTGTTGACCGACGGGGTGCGCGCGGAGTGGACGTCCTCCTTCCCGAAGATCCAGCCGGGGGTCACACCTCCGCTGAACTCGATGCGCTGCGGCAGCAGGATGAAGAGCAGCCCCGGGAGCGGATTGCCGCGGTTCTCGATGGTTGAGGCTGCGGCGTCGGGCCAGTTCTCGCTCCAGCGTTCGCGGCCCCGCAGCGGCGAGCGCCAGGCGAACTGGATCGGAATCCCGAAAGATCGTTCGATTCCCCGCAACTGGGGGATGTAGAGAACCCCGACGCGGAATCCGAGGTCGTTGAACCCGAACGATGTGTAATCGAGCCGGTAACTCTCCTGGGCCCCTCCGTCCTCACCCTGCACGGCGGTATACATGCCGATGGAGAGGGTGGCTTCCTGACGGCTTTGCCACGGGTCGAATCGCTTTTGGGCGGTGTGATGCGTTGTTGCGACGGGATCGGTCGGCAGATAACGGGTGTCGATGGCCTCTCCGGGGACGGGATCGGAGACCGGTTGGAGCGGCAGGGCCGATACGGGAAGCACTCCCGCCAGGGCAAACAGGCAGATGATACGGTGCATGGTCGTTCAGAGTCTGTTTCGGGTTACCGGGCAAAGATAGTATTTTTCGGGGAATTGCCAAATCCCGAAGACCGGGCCCTTTTCGAACGGTACCCTTCCTTATTGTCTGGCGGCAGTCTGATCCGCCTGTGCTTTCTCCGCCTCCAACTGGGCGCGGGACTTCGACTTGGTGACGAGCCATACGCCGACGAAGACGCAGAGGGCGGCAAACCCCTTTGTGGGTCCGAAGGTGTCGAGCCCGATGGCTACGGTGAAGAGCACGGCGACGATAGGCTGGACGTAGTTGTACATCGAGACGACGGTGGGCCGCAGGTAACGCTGGGCGATGGGGACCATCAGGTAGGAGACGAAGGTGGCCCCGACGACCACGAAGGCGATTCCGCCCCAGGTCCGGGGCGTGAGGGCGGCGTAGTCGACCTCGACGAGCGGGCGGTAGTAGATCCCGACGGCGACGATGGCTGCGAAGAGGAACATCCACTTCATGACCGTCACGGGCGAGTAGCGGACGATGACGTCGCGGAAAGCCGTGAGGTAGGTGGCGTAGCTGATGGCGCTGATGATGCAGAGGATGTCTCCCTTGACGCTGGAGGTGTGTCCTGCGCCGTGCTGGCTGACAAGGATGAGGAGCACGGCTCCGGCACATCCGAGGAATACGCCCCCGGCCTTGAGCCAGGTGATCGGTTCGCGCAGGAAGAGCGTGGCGAGGAGCATCGTCAGCACGGGAACGATGGTGGCGATGATCGAGGTGTCGATGGGCGATGTGAGCGACAGTCCCCAGAGGAAAAGCATCTGGTTGAGCTGGATGCCGAAAAGCGAGGCGAAGAAGAGCAGGATGATGTCGCGGCGTGTGACCCGTTCGCGGGGCAGGAAGAGCGAGGCGGTCCAGAAGAGCAGGGCGGCTCCGACCATGCGGTAGACGCTCATGGCGAAGGGGCTGACGCCGCCGGGGTTGGCTGCGGAGACGAGGGCGCTGTTGCGGATCGGGGCGTTGAGCCCCCAGATGATGTTGGCGACCCAGAGGGCCGCATGACCTTTGAGTTTTCCTTGGTCCATGTTCGAGACACTTTGAACGCCCCCCCCCTTCGTTGTTTTTCGGCTGTGACGGAGGCCCGGAGCGTTGACGACGCGGCAAAGTTAGGGAAAAATTCGGTGCGATAATTGCCCGGATGCAGATTTGTGAAAAAGACACATTATCACCTGGATCTGATCTTCGCCAACCTCTTTTTCGGGGCGAACTTTTCGTTTTATGTTTCGCTTACCCGGAACTATCTCGATTTTCAGCAGATCTTCATGTTGCAAATTCTCGCTGCGGCACTGTTTTTCATCCCCTTTGCGCTCTTCACGCGGGGTTTCTGGCGCATGAACTGGCGCGATGCGGGGCAAATCGTGTTGGTTTCGCTGCTGGTGGTCTACGGCTGGATGTATCTGTTGCTGTGGGGCTCGTCCTATACGACGCCGATCGATGCGTCGGTCATAGCGACGCTGGGGCCGGCCTTCACGCTGATCATGGACCACCTGCTCCATCCGCACCGTTACCTGCCGGGGCGACTGGTCGGGGTGCTTGCCGCGCTGATCGGTGCGGGGATCCTGCTCTTCAACGAGGGTTTCGACCTCACGCGCGGCAGCCGCGTGGAAGGGAATCTCTTCGTGCTGCTGGCGGTGGTGGCCATTGCGATCAACACGGTGCTGATCAAGCCGCAGCTCGAACGCCTCGGGACGCTGGTGGTGATGGGGTGGTACTACATCATCGGGCTGGCGGTGACGGCTCCGTTTTTCTGGAAATACATCGACCATACGGCTTTTTTGCGGCTTCCGCTGTCGGCGCAGGCCGAACTGGCCTACATTCTGATCCTGGGGACGGTGCTTCCGATGTACCTGCTCTACCGGGGGACGGAGAAACTCACCTCGGTGCATACGGCGCTCTACCGCTACATCCAGCCGCTGATTGCCGGGCTGCTGGCCGTCACGCGGGGCCAGGCGCATTTCAACCGGGTGAACCTCACGGCTGCGGGCTTCATCTTCACGGGGGTGATTCTCGTGGTTGTGGGGTACCGGTACAGCTTGCGGCACGGCTTGCGCCGGATGCTTCGCGGCCGTGTGCCGATTGCCCCCGCCTCGTCTGCCTCTTTACCTGTCGGCTCTCCCGGGTCTCCCGGGTCTTCTGCCTCTCCCGGGTCTTCTGCCTCTCCTGGCGGCTCTTGCACCGCCTCCGCTTCTCCCTCCGCTGCGCGGCCGGACGTACCGCCTCGCTACGGTTTGCCGGAGCTGCGGAGCGACGGCCGCCTGCCGCACTATTCGGCCAGCAGCCGACGGCGCCACTCGTCGGGGACGGGGCGGCTGCACTGATTCGGGAAGTCGAAAACGACCATGACGGAGCGGCTTTCGCTGCGCACGTCGTCGCCGACGAGCATCTGCTGGAAGAGTGTGAGGCTTTTGTTCCCGATGCGTTCGCAGGTGGTTGTGACCTGCACCGGATCGCCCATACGGACCTGCCCCAGGTAGGAGGTGGAGGTCGAGACGGTGACGATGCGCAGGTCGCCCAGCAGGGCGTCGGCGCCGAGCACCTTTTCGTAATACTCCACCTTTCCGACGTCGAAATACATCTGCTGCGCGACGTTGTTCACGTGCTGGAAGGGGTCGACGTCGGAGAACCGCTTCTGAATGGGAGTCGTCAGGGTCCGTGCCATCTTACTCGCGGATGATCTTGACCTCTCCGCCCTCTCCGAATGCGATGATCGAGGAGGCTTTGCGGGTGGGTTTCCCCTCGAAACGGGGATTCACGACGAAATCCACGCCGTCGATGATCTCGCGGGCGACGTCCTGCAACCCGACGGCGGTCGGTTCTCCGGAGATGTTGGCCGAGGTCGAGACGATGGGCTTCCCGAATGCGCGGAGCATCCGGCGGCAGAATTCGTGGTCGGGGATCCGCACGCCGAGGGTCCCTTCGTCGGGGATGAGGTTCGGGGCGACGCCTGCGGCTCCGGGGAGGATGGCCGTCAGGGGGGAGGTGGCCATCTCCATGACTTCGAAGGCGATGCCGGGGGCGCGGTTGACGTAGCGGACGACCATGTCGGCCGAGGCGCACAGCACGAGCATCGACTTTTTGTTTTCGCTGCGTTTGAGGCGGTAGATGCGGTCGACGGCCCCGGCATTGGTTGCGTCGCACCCCAGCCCCCAGACCGTATCGGTGGGATAGAGGATGATCCCGCCCTGGCGGAGCGTGCGCACGGCCTCGTCGACCTCGCGCATCAGGGCTTCGTCGCGTTTCTCTTTCTGGACGTTCTGCATGGCCGGTCTATTTTTTGAGCGGGAGCACCTCGATCCAGTAGTCGTCGGGGTCGTTGATAAAGTAGAGTCCCATGTCGTGATTCTCGAAGCAGACGCAGCCCATTGCGCGGTGGTATTCGCGGATGGCGTCGTAGTCTCCGGCCACGCGCAGGCAGAGGTGGCTTTCGTTTTCGCCCAGTTCGTAGGGGGTTGCGGCGTGGTCGCGCAGCCAGGTGAGTTCGAGCTTGAAGGGCGATTCGCCGTCCCCGATGAAGACGAGTTCGTAGGAACCGTCGGCTGCCTTCTTGCGGCTGATCTCCTTGAGTCCGAGTGCCTTGTCGTAGAATTCGAGGCTGCGGTCGAGGTCGGTGACGTTGATGTTGAAATGGTCGAAACGGCTTTTGATTTCCATGGTTTTCTCTTTTTGTTTTCGGACGGGTCCGGAGCCCGGGGAGCTGCCGGTCACTGCCGGAGCCCGGGGCCGGACAATCGCTGCCGGGGCCCGGGAATCGGCTTTTGCGGGGCGGAGCCGCTGCAAAAATAGGAAAAACCCGGGACAAATCCGCCGTTTCGGGGGAAAAGCGGCCGAATATTTTCGGGTATGAATTCCGTTTTTTTCTTGTGAATTTTATACCTTTGCAGTCTGAACGAAAAAAATCCGAAAAAATTCATATTATGGGAAGAGCCTTTGAATACCGCAAAGCGCGGAAATTGAAGCGTTGGGGTCACATGGCCCGGACCTTCACGAAACTGGGTAAGGAGATCGAAATCGCCGT
>CALUMM010000033.1 GCA_944321755.1 uncultured Alistipes sp. | reverse complement strand
GGTACCACCAGGAATCGAACCGGGGACACAAGGATTTTCAGTCCTTTGCTCTACCAACTGAGCTATGGCACCATCCGACGATAACCTCTTCGGTTTTATCGTGGTGCAAAGGTAAACAAAAAAAATGAATCTGCAAATCCTCCGATAAAAAATGTCGATTTTTTTCGTTTTACCCCCCCCCGTCCTCCTCCTTCGGGTGACAACCTCCCCCAATCGTCTCCAACTCCCTCCCTTGAACCCTTTCGCTCGATGGAATTTCACGCCTCCCGACCTGTTTTTGTCGTTAATTCCGTATCTTTGACCGCATCAAAGACAGGTTGCGGCCCGGCAGATGCAAATTGGGAAAAAATTTTACCTTTGTTGCAGTTCGCAATTTGTGTTGTTGGGCGTGTGCCGGAATTCCGGAAGCGGCTCTTTTTCCGATATTAGGGCGGATCGGGCAGCGGCGGTTCGAAATCCCGCCCGGCACTTCCGAAATAACGGACTCCGAACCGTATGACAAGTGTGTAGTAACTTTTGAGCGCAGAAATCCGCTTCTTTGTATTATGAAACGACAGCGGCGTAATGACATTTTGGTGGAGCAGGTGATCGAGCGGTTGAAGTCAATCCGTCGGACCCGGGGTTTGACCCAGGAGAATGTCCGTTTCGACACCGATCTGAATATCGGGCGGATCGAAAGCGGTCGCCACAGTATATCCTTGACGACTTTGGCCGATTTATGCGACTATTACGGGATCTCCCTGGAGGAGTTTTTCAAGGAGATCGAGACGCAGCGGCAAACCGCCCGACACGAGGAAAAGGTGGTGTAACGGCGTGTACATGTCCATTTGAGCAAAAGATTCGGGATCGAACATTCGCTTCGGTCCCGATTTTTTATGCCGTTCTGGCCGCTCTGTTTCTGCGGAGCCTTCCGGAGGTCAGAGTATCTTCTCGAAGGCTTCGCGTTCGCCGCTGCGGTAGACAACCTTCCCGCAACGGACAAATCCCGTCTGTGCGAGGATCCGCAACATCCGTACATTGTCGTAGTTGGTGTCGATCCGGAAGGCTCCGATCCCGCGTGCGCGGGCGAGGAGTTTCGTTTGCCGGAGGAATTCGCGCCCGACGCCATGCCCCAATGCTTCGTCGGCTACGGCCAGCCGGTGCACGACCACATAGTCGCCCCGGGTGAGCCACGCTCCGTCGAGGGCCTCGTAGGCCGGTTCCCCGTCGAAGACAATCGCTCCGTAGGCGATGACCGTCGGCTCCCCGGACGCTCCCTCCCGGACGATTACATGGCCGTACCGATGCTTCAGATCCGCTTCGATATGCTCGGCTGCGGGGTAT
This sequence comes from uncultured Alistipes sp., assembly GCA_944321755.1. Classification (GTDB taxonomy): domain Bacteria; phylum Bacteroidota; class Bacteroidia; order Bacteroidales; family Rikenellaceae; genus Alistipes. The sequence goes on along the minus strand of CALUMM010000033.1, from coordinate 26,975 downwards.
CCGTCCTGCCACTGGAGGCTTCCGGCGGTGGCCATGCGGCGCTGGGCCTGGCGGATGATCTGCAGGATGCGCGGGACGTCGGCAGGGGTTGCCGACCGGAAAAGAAGCTGTTCCATAGGCGGATTCACAGATTTCGGGTTTCGGGACGGTGCCGCTCCGGCTGCCGGGCGGACCGATCCCCGGCACAAAGGTACGAAAAGATCGCCGGATGTCGTCTTGTCTGCACGGGCGGCTGACTTTTTGTCACAACTTGTCCCGAAATGTCGGGATTTGTGACAAACAGTGACAAAATTTCCGATTTTTTGCCGTGGCACAGGTTTTGATCCATTGAGGGTTGAAACCGCTTCGGAAGAGGCGGGGACGCAAGAACGAATGTTAAACCAAAATAAACAAGGAGGACACAACTATGGTACCTGTAAGACGGAATCAAAACTGGCTGCCGAGCATTTTCAACGATTTTCTGAACAACGACTGGTTGATGGAGCGGCGCAACACGACGGCTCCGGCCGTGAACATCCTTGAGAACGACGACGAGTACAAGATCGAAGTCGCAGCTCCGGGTATGACCAAGGAGGATTTCAAGGTTCATATCAACGAGGACAACGAGCTGATCATCTCGATGGAGAAGCACAACGAGGAGAAGGAGGAGGACAAGAAGCACAAGGGCACCTATCTGCGTCGGGAGTTTTCCTACACGCAGTTCCAGCAGAGCCTGCTGCTTCCGGACAATGTTGAGCGAGAGAAGATCTCCGCGAAAGTGGAGCATGGCGTGATGAGTATCGACATTCCGAAGAAGAAGGTGGTGGAGACCGCCTCGGCTGCCCGCCAGATCGAGATCAAATAATCGGCCGGTAACCGGTTTGGGAGAGTCCCGCAGAGGCGGGGCTCTCTTTTTTTTGCATTTTGGGGGCGTTGGGGGTGTTTTTCGGGGAAAAAGGCCCCAAACGGGAACAGCGAACGCGGAAAAGGGTTATCTTTGAAGCGGGTCCGTGTGTTGCGGGCCCGGCAAACGGAAATACGGATGAAAGTCGGATTGTTCATACCCTGTTATATCAATGCGCTCTATCCCGACGTGGGGCGTGCATCGTATGAGTTGTTGCGGCATGTGGGTTGCGAGGTCGATTACCCGCTGGATCAGACCTGCTGCGGCCAGCCGATGGCCAATGCGGGTTTCGAGAAGGATGCCCGGGTGCTGGCCGAACGCATGGAGCGGCTCTTTGCCGGATACGACTATGTGGTGGGGCCGTCGGCGAGTTGTGTGGTTTTCGTGCGGGAGGGTTACCCGCGGCTGCTGCCCGATTACCGGGAACATGCGTGCCTGGATGCGCGGATCTGGGAGATCTGCGAATTTCTCCACGACGTTGTGAAACCGACGCATCTCGACGCCCGGTTCCCGCACCGGGTGAGCCTGCACAACTCCTGCCACGGGGTCCGGAAGATGGGTCTTTCGTCGCCGAGCGAGCTGCAGGAGCCATCCCGTTCGAAGTTGCGCGACCTGCTGTTGCTGGTCGAGGGGGTCGAGGTTGTCGAACCCGAACGGCGTGACGAGTGCTGCGGGTTCGGCGGGATGTTCTCCGTGGAGGAGAACGCCGTGTCGGTGGCCATGGGACGGGCGAAGGTCGAACGCCACCTTGCCACCGGAGCCGAGTACATTACCGGTGCCGATTCGTCGTGCCTGATGCACATGCAGGGGATCATCACGCGGGAGCGGCTTCCGATCCGGACGATCCATCTGGTTGAAATCTTGAATTCGAGGCCATGAGTACGCATTCCCAATCTGCAAAACGCTTTGTCGCCGACGCCGAGCGTCTGGCGTGGCACGACCGGGCGCTGTATGCCGTCCGGGAGAAACGGGACCGGATGATGGCGACGGTCCCCGAGTGGGAGTCGCTGCGGCGCCTGTCGTCGGAGCTCAAGCTCCATACGCTGAGCCATCTGGGGGATTACCTTTGCGAGTTCGAGCGCAACGCCACGGCCAACGGCATGACGGTCCACTGGGCGTCGGATGCCGCGGAGTTGAACGAGACGGTCTGGGGGCTGATCCGTGCACACGGCGGGCGGCGGCTTGTCAAGAGCAAGTCGATGCTTTCGGAGGAGTGCGGGTTGACGCCCTACCTGGAGGCGCGGGGTGTCGAGGCGGTGGAGAGCGATCTCGGGGAGCGGATCATGCAGCTGCTGCACCTGCCGCCGAGCCACATTGTGCTGCCGGCGATTGCCGTGCGCCGCGAGGAGGTCGGGGCGCTGTTCGAGCGGGAGCTGGGGACCGAGGCGGGCAACAGCGATCCCACCTACCTGACCCATGCCGCCCGGCGGGCCCTTCGCCCGAAATTCCTGGATGCGGATATCTCGATGACGGGGGTCAACTTTGCCGTGGCTTCGACCGGGGCGCTGGCCGTCTGCACGAACGAGGGCAATGCCGATCTGGGGACGTCGTTCGCCGACCTGCATATCGCCATCCTCGGGATCGAGAAGGTGATTCCCGACATGAAGGCCCTGGGGGTCTTCACGCGGCTGCTGGCGCGTTCGGGGACGGGCCAGGCCGTCACGACCTACACGTCGCTCTACCGTCGTCCGGCTCCGGGGCGGGAGATCCATGTGATTCTGGTTGACAACGGGCGTTCGGAGTGGCTGGCCGACGCCCGGCACCGCAACATGCTCAAATGCCTGCGCTGCGGGGCCTGCATGAACACCTGCCCGGTCTACCGGCGTTCGGGCGGTTACTCCTACAGCTATTTCATTCCCGGGCCGCTGGGCATCAACCTCGGGATGCTTCGTTCTGCGGAGCGTCACCACGGCAATGTGTCGGCCTGCTCGCTCTGTTATTCGTGCTCGGGGGTCTGCCCGGCGAAGATCGACCTCGGGGAGCAGATCTACGAGTGGCGGCAGCAGCTCGATGAACTGGGGCTGGCCGATCGGACGAAGAAACTGATGGTGAAGGGGATGGATTTCGTGATGGGCGGTCCGCCCCGCTTTTACGGGGCGATTGCGCTGGGGCGTGTGGCCGGGAAACTGCCGCGGTGGATGCTCGAAAACGGCCTGAATCCGTGGAGTGCTCCGGGGCGGGCCATGCCGCCCTTTGCGCCGCGGAGTTTCAATGCCGGATGGAAAAAAGAGGAAAGGAAGTAAGATGAACAGCAAGGAAGAGATATTGAAACGTCTTGCGGCGGACGGGATGCCCGAGTCGCCGTATCCGGAGATGGATTTTGTTCCCCAGCGTTTCGAGGCGCGCGAGGCGGTGTTTGCCGAACGGCTGGAGGCGGCCGGGGGACGTGCCGTGCGGATGCAGCCGGGGGAGACCCTCGACGGGGTGATCCGCCGGTGTTATCCGGAGGCGCGGCGGATCGCCTCGACGCTGCCCGGGGTGACGTTGGCAACGGTCGATCCCGATGCGGTGGAGGATCCGCGGGAGTTGGTGGATGTGGACCTGGGGGTGGTCCGGGGTTCGTTTGGCGTGGCGGAGAACGGTGCGGTGTGGATCGCACAGGATATCCGTCACAAGGCGCTCTATTTCGGCGCCACGGCCCTGATGATCGTCATTCCGCAGGATGCCCTGGTGGATACGATGCACGAAGCCGTCGTGCGCCCCGAGGTGGACGATTTCGGATACGGATGCTTCATGTCGGGACCGTCGAAGACGGCCGATATCGAGCAGGCGCTGGTTTTCGGGGCCCATGGTCCGATGTCGGTGACGGTGGTGCTGCGCGGCGAAAACTGAGCCGGACGATATCGCCCGGCAGAACGGATGACGGGCGGCGGGTTCGGGCCGTGTGGTACGGCGCGGCGTGAACCGTTGATACCGTGTGTGAAGAGAGGGGGGAGGGGAGAGACGAGGGTGGAGAGACGAGGTGAAATGTTGTGCGGCGGCCCGTTTTCCCGATACCTGCTGTAAAAAATCGCGTATATGACAACCGAACTTTGTGCCTATTCCGTCGATTCGTGTCTGGTGGCCTCCCGGGCCGGGGTGACACGGGTCGAATTGTGTGCTTCGCCCTGGGAGGGCGGGACGACCCCTTCGGCTGCGGCGATCCGCCGGGCGCGGAAGGTCCCGGGCATCCGGCTGCAGGTGATGATCCGCCCGCGGGGCGGAGATTTCTGCTATACCGACTCCGAGCTGGAACAGATGGCCGGGGAGATCCGCTTTGCCCGGGCGTGCGGGGCCGACGGGGTGGTCCTGGGTGTGCTGACCCCTGACGGCGAGGTCGACCGGGTGCGTACCGCGGCGCTCGTTGCGGCGGCCGACGGCCTGGAGGTGACCTTCCACCGGGCCTTCGACATGACGCGCGATCCGTTCGAGGCACTCGAAGCGGTCGTGGCGTGCGGCTGCCGCCGGATCCTTACCTCGGGCGGCTGCAATACTGCCGTGGAGGGGCTTGCGACGCTCCGCGAACTGGTTGTCCGGGCGTCCGGGCGCCTCGAAATCATGGCGGGCAGCGGCGTGAACGCCTCGAATGCCCGCCTGCTGGCCGCGGCGGGGGTCGATGCCCTGCACTTCAGCGCCCGGGGCTGGCGCGAGAGCCGGATGCGCTTCCGCAATCCGCGGGTCTCGATGGGTGGCGTGGCGGGGATCCCCGAATACGCGGTTCCGTGTGCCGACGAGGCGCTGGTACGACAGATTCTCCAGGAACTCGAACGATGATACCGATGATACGATGGTTGCTCCTTTTGCTGAGTGCGGGCCTCTGCGCCTGCGGCGGCAGCCGCTACGGGAGCGGTATTCCCGCATGTTACGATCCGCTGCTCGATGCGGCCCTTTCCGAGAGCCCGCGGGCCGACAGCCTGCGGCAGCTGCTGCGTGAAACGCCGCGCGAGGAACGCGAAGCGATGGCCTGGCTGATCGCCTGGATGCCGTGCGGCGACCGCGATACGATGCGGCTCGACCTGCTGCGTGAGAACGTCTCCTGTGCCTGCCGGGCCCGGGCGCAATTCCCGTGGAGCAGGAGGCTGCCGGATTCGATCTTTCTGAATGAGGTGCTGCCCTATGCCGTGATCGACGAGGTGCGCGACTCGTGGCGGGCGGATTTTTACGAACGCTTTGCGCCCTGTGTGGCCGGATGCCGGACGCTGCGCGAAGCGGCCGAAGCGGTGAATCGCGCCATCGTCGAACGGGTTGGCGTGGAGTACAACACGCAGCGCGAGAAGACCAACCAGAGCCCTGCGGAGTCGATGCGCCAGCACATGGCCTCCTGTACGGGACTTTCGGTGCTGCTGGTCGATGCCCTGCGGTCGGTGGGGATCCCGGCGCGGTTCGTCGGGACCCCGGCGTGGCACGACGACCGCGGCAACCACAGCTGGACGGAGGTGTGGTTCGACGGCGGCTGGCACTTCACGGAGTATTACTTCACGGATTTCGACCGCGCGTGGTTCCTGGCCGATGCGGGTCAGGCGACGGTAGGGGAGCGTTCCCATGCGATCTATGCCGTGTCGTTCCGGCCGACGGGCGACTGGTTCCCGATGGTGTGGAGCGAGACGTCGCGCAGCGTCCACGGCGTGGATGTCACGCGCCGCTACCGGGAATTCGAAGCCGCGCACACCGAGGCGCTGCTGGCTGGAGGGACGCACGTTCCGGTTCGCTTTACGATGTACCGCACGGCATCGGTCGAGGGGACCTCGGCGGGGCGTGTTGCCGTGAACGTCGATGTTTTCCGCGGTGCGGAACAGGTGGGCGGGGGCCGCACGGCCGCTCCCGAACAGGACATGAACGACGGTTTCCGCATCCTGCTGGAGAAGCACGGGAGCTATACGTTCCGCTATGAGAATGCGCGGGGAGAACTTTCGGAGGTGACGGTCGAGGTGGGCGACGAGCCGCTGTCGGTTGCGGGCTGCATGGAGTGATCCGTTTGCGTCGGGTACAGAAAAGGCAGGCGTCCGTCAGAAGGCGCCCGCCTTTTCCGTATGCGGAGGGGCGGATGGTTACAGCCTGAGATGCAGGATGGGGTAGGGCTTGCCCGACGGATCGAGGGGGTCGCGGCCGAAGGTGCGGAATCCCATCCGTTCGTAAAATCCCACTGCCTGGGCATTCTGTTCGTTGACGTCGACCTGTCGGACCCCGCACTGCTGTACGACGTATTGGACCAGTTCGCGGCCGATTCCCTTTCCGCGTTCGGCGGGGTCGACGAAAAGCATTTCGAGTTGTTCGCCCGCCACCCCCGCAAAGGCCGCGAACTCTCCCGCAGCGTTGCGGACGACGAAGAGCTCCACGGCCGCGAGGGCCTCCTCACGGACGATGCGTCGAAAGAAGCCGATGTCCCCGGGTTTGAGAAACCTGTGTGTGGCGCGTACCGACCGCTCCCAAAGGGCGGTGAGGGCATCGAGCTCGTGGGGAGCGGGAGTCGGAAGTCTTTCGATCATAGGAGGGTCACGGGCTCCTTGCGGCGGAAGAAGTTGCGGGACAACGCCTCGGCGAAGGGCGTATGGAAGGTGCGGGCTCCGGTCGGGCACCCCTTGACGCAGGCGCAGCAGCGGATGCAGAGCGCCGGATCGGTGCGGGTTTCGTCACCGCGCGGGATGGCCCCGACGGGGCAGACTGCCGCACAACGCCCGCAGTGGGTGCACCGTTCGGCATCGCCTGCGGGCAGATAGACCACTGGATTGCGTTTCTGCTGGCGGCGGTATCCGAGGACAAAGCGGATGAACCGCAGGGTCGACAGACTCGGGGCCCGGCGGTCCTTGAGTTGCGACGCATCGATCGGTGCGGCATCTCCGGATTCGAGTTTTTGCCGGACCTCCAGTCCGAACGCCTCGGCCGAAGCCAGGTCCTGCGCATCGGGGCGCCCGGCGGCGATTGGTGTCGCGGGGGTCGAGTAGGAGTGCTCGCCGACGAATGCCGCGGCGGCAACGGGGACGAATCCCTGACGTGCCGCCAGTGCGGCCAACTCCTCGACGGCGTGTTCGAAGGCCCGGTTTCCGTAGAGGGCGACCACGACGGCCGGACCTCCCGATCCGCGAATCCCGGCCATCCTTTTTACGGCCACCGGAGCGATGCGGCCCCCGTAAACGGGAGCGGCGATTACGGTGACGGTTTCGGCGGGGAGCTCGACCGCTGCGGGTTCGGAGCGGTGCGTCAGGTCGATGGTCTGCGCGGCGAGGCGGGAAGCGGAGCCCGGGAGTGCGAAGACCGTGCTCCCGTTTGCGGGGGCCGCAATTCCCCGGGTTATGGCTTCGGCAATCTTCTTCGAGGTGCCGGTCGGTGAGAAGTAGACGGTGCGGATCGAGTCGTAGGGCTTGTTCGGCATGGGATGCGTATTTTGAGGAGAAGTCTTGAGGGTGTGGGATTCGCTGGTTGCGGGGATCAGGGCTCGGGTCGGGTATCCTCCGGTTCGGGATGCTCGGCGAAGTAACGCCACAGCGGAGCGGCCATCAGAGCCTGGCGGATGCGGTTCGTGCGGAGCAGTTCGAGCACCTCACGGCGCGTCATGAGGTGGACCCTCAGGTCTTCGGTCGGATCGAGGTGCTGTTCCGAGAGTCGTTCGACCCCGGTTGCGAGGAAGCAGTGGGTAAGGTTGGTCTGCGTGGCCGGATTGGGTGCCACGACCGTAAGCAGTTGCCATTCACCGCCTCCGTATCCGGTCTCTTCGGCCAGTTCGCGCTGTGCCGCGGCCAGCATCGAGTCGTCGGTCGGTTCGGAAACCCCGGCCGGGATCTCGTAGGAGGTCTCGCCGAGACCGTGGCGGTACTGGTCGATCAGCACGAAATGTCCGTCGCGGGTGATGGCCGTAACGTTGATCCAGTCGGGGTATTCGAGGACATAGTAGTCGGGGACACGACGTCCGTTGGGGAGTTCGAGACTCTCGTGCCGCACGGTGAGCCACGGTTTGCGGAAAAGGTACTCGCTCGTGAGGACCTTCCATTTTCGATTTTTCGGGTCTTTCATATTGCGAAAATACGGAAAAAATCATACCTTTGTACGGTTTGGATGCCAATGCGACATTTTTTCGAGGATTCGTCCCTGTCGATTGTCGACCGAAGGGGCCGGAGTCTCGGAATCGAGCGAGAAAGAGGTGAAAAGGATGGGTGTGAACCGGGCGTGTATGCAAGAGTTGCCGCAGAATGCTGATTCCCGAATTCACTTAATTCATTCAATTCAATAATTTGCGTATGAAAAAATTTTTCTTCTTTCTCGTTTTTGCCGGTCTCGGTGTAACCGCATTGGCTCAGGAGAGTGCCGATGAACCGAAAAAGGTTCGTTCGAAATTCTTCAACATCAACTACGTTTACGAAAAGATCAAACCGACCGACAGCAGTTTCGGACTCGGGGACATCAGCGATGAAGTGGGCGGTATTGCCAACGACAAGGTTGAAGGTCTGAAGAACAATTGGGGAATCTCGCTGACCCGTGGCCGCAGCTACATGCTCCACAAGAAGCCCATCGCGCGGTTGATCAGCATCGGCCTCGATGCGAGCTTCTTCGATGTGACCTACTCGAACTACACCTTCGATGCCGCCAAATTCGGAGGTTCGCTTGTTGCGGGTGACGAGAGCGGTGACCTGTCCGAGACTCCGGAGATTCCCGAGGATGTTTCGGAGGAGGGTGGTGAAAACTTCGACTTCCACAAGATGGAGTACAGCTTCCAGATCGGTCCGTCGATTACCATTACGCCGGGACGGGACCTTACGATTGCCGCCTATGCCCGTTTTGCGCCGACCTTTGCCGCCTATTATGCCGAGAGCTCTTTCGGCGGCAACTATGCGTCGATGTTCGTGACGGGAGCTTCGATCGCCTATCGCAAGGTCGGCTTCGGCATCGAGGCCCGGATGGGCAGCTGCAAGTACAAATGCTTCTCGGGTGATTTGGATCTCTCCGGTACGAAGATCAAGAGTTCCGGATTCCGTGCCTACCTTCAGTTCCGCTGGTAGTCGGGCCCCGGAGCCTTTGGCATAAAAGAGATCGGGCGGAAGGAGAAATTCTCCTTGCCGCCCGATCTTTTTTTGTAGATGTCGCCTTGTTTTCTGCCGCCCGTTCCGCCGTTTTGGGGAATCCTGTTTGTTCCCGGCCTCTCGTTTGTTCCCGGCCGCCTGCTTGTTGCGGAAACCGACATTTTTTCTGCCTCCCTTTCCGCCGTTTTGGGGAATCCTGTTTGTTTCCGGCCACTCGTTTATTCCCGGCCGCCTGCTTGTTGCGGACCCCGCCTTGTTTTGCCGCCCGTTCCGCCGTTTTTGGGAAAATACCCCCCCCCGGCTGCCCGGGTCAGCTGATCAACCCTTCGCGCCGGAACGAGAAATCCCCGTCACGGGCGATGATGAGGTGGTCCAGCAACCGGATGTCGAACAGCGCGGCGGCCCGGGCTACCCGATCGGTCAGGGCCTTGTCCTGCGGACTTGCCTCGGGGGTTCCCGAGGGGTGGTTGTGGATCAGGATAATCTGTGTGGCGAGCAGTTCCAGCGCGCGTTTGACGATCAGCCGGTGGTCGACCACCGTTCCCGTCACACCGCCCTGACTTACGCGCTGACGTTCGATGATGCGGTTCGAGGAGGTGAGGTACACCGCCCAGCACTCTTCATGGGGCAGGCGTTCGAGCTGCGGACGGAACAGACGCACGACATCGTCGCTCGTGGCGATAAAATCGGAATCCCCGGTTCCGGACATCGCGACCCTGTGTCCGAACTCCGCGGCGAGCCGCAGCATCCGGGCCCTTTTCAGCCCGAGCCCTCCGACCATGCGCAGTCGGGCTTCGGCTTCGGCGGCGAGCCGGGCCAACGACCCTCCGTAAGTGGTCAGCAGGATCTCGGCCAACGCCTCATCCTCGATGAGCAGGGCGAGCAACTCCCGGTCATCGAGCGCTTCGATACCCCGGGACGCCATTTTGTTGCGAATGTTCTCCATGGTTGCTGCGGTTCGTCCCGACGGTCAGTGCGACAGGCGGTCGACCTTGTCCAGCAGCGTAGCACACTGCTCGTCGGTCAGGTATTGCGATACGGAGAATGCGGCACGTTGTTCCGCCTCCTTTTTCGAGCCTCCGGATCCGTGTCCGATCTCCATGTCGTCGATCATCACCGTGCTGTAAAATAGCGGGTGATTGGCAGCCGATCCCTTTTCCGTTTCGGTGCGGAAGGAGATCCGGTGGTGGTTTTTCTGACTCCATTCGATCAACCGGCTCTTGAAATCGGTTTCCGATTCGGTCAGTTCCTCCATGTTCAGGTGGCGGAAATAGATCCGGTTGATCAGCAGCCGGTTTACGAAATCGTAGCCCTGATCCAGATAGACGGCTCCCATCATGGCTTCGAAGGCGTCACCGAAGATATGTTTCTGAGCGATTCCGGCCCCTCCGTTCGAGACCACGTATCGGTCGAGTCCGAGTTCGACGGCCAGGGCGTTGAGGGATTGCCGCGAGACGATTTTCGACCGCAGCTGGGTCATGAATCCTTCGTCGCGGTCGGGGAATTCGATGAAGAGGTAATCGGAGGTGACGGCCTCGATGACGGCATCGCCGAGGTATTCGAGCCGTTCGTTGTTGATGGGGCGTCCGTCCTCCAAAATCAAAGAAGCTGACTTGTGAATCAAAGCCAGCTTGTAGAGTTCGACGTTGTGGGGGATAAACCCGAACAGGTCGTCGACCATTCTGTAATATGCACGGTCACGTCCGAAATTCCGCCGCAGCGGACGCAGGATGAAATCGATCACGGCGTGCGGGGACGTTACGGGGTATTACAGTTTGCGGAAAATGACCGTCGAGTTGTGACCTCCGAATCCGAACGTGTTGCTCAGACAGCACTTCACGTCTCGTTTTTGGGGCGTGTTGAGTGTGAGGTTGAGTTTCGGATCGATGGCGGGGTCGAGGTTTTCGCAGTTGATCGTAGGCGGGACGACTCCGTGGGTCATGGCGAAGATGCAGGCCAGGGCCTCGACGGCACCGGCGGCACCCAGGAGGTGTCCGGTCATGGATTTCGTCGACGAGATATTGACCTCGTAGACGTGTTCTCCGAGGACTTCGGCGACGGCCTTCAGTTCGGGGAGGTCACCGGCAGGGGTCGACGTTCCGTGTACGTTGACGTAGTCGATCTCTTCGGGACTGATTCCGGCATCCTTGATGGCGTCGCGCATGGCCTTGATGGCGCCTTTTCCTTCGGGGTGGGGAGCCGTGAAGTGGTAGGCATCGGCCGATGCGGCGCCGCCGATAATTTCGCAATAGATCTTGGCACCGCGGGCCTTGGCGTGTTCGTACTCTTCGAGGACCAGTGCTCCGGCTCCTTCTCCGATCACGAATCCGTCGCGGTCCTTGTCGAAGGGACGCGAGGCGTGCTGGGGATCGCTGTTGCGGGTGGAGAGCGCCTGCATGGAGTTGAAGCCGCCGACGGCGGGTTCATTGACGGCTGCTTCGGAACCTCCGGCTACCATGACATCGGCTTTTCCGTAGCGGATTGCGTCGAATGCGGCGATCATGCCGTGGTTCGACGAAGCGCAGGCGGAGACGGTGCAGTAGTTGGGTCCCATGAAGCCGTACTTCATGGAGATGAACCCTGCGGCGATGTCGGAGATCATGCGGGGGATGAAAAAGGGGCTAAACCGCGGGGTTCCATCCCCAGCGGCCCAGCCCAGACATTCATCGAAGAAGGATTTGATACCTCCGATGCCCGAGCTCCAGATCACACCCACCTGTTCCTTGTCGACCTTTTCGAGGTCGAGAGCCGAGTCCTCGACGGCCTGTGTGGCAGCGATGAGGGCATACTGGGTGAAGAGGTCGTATTTTCGGACCTCCTTGCGATCGAAATACTGGCTCGGGTCGTAATTTTTTACTTCACAAGCGAATTGGGTCTTGAATTTCTCGGCGTTGAAATGAGTAATGGGTGCGGCACCACTGACTCCCTTTTCCAGATTCGAAAAATATTCCTCAATATTATTACCAATCGGGTTGATCGTACCGATGCCCGTAACAACTACTCTTCTTTCTGCCATAAAATTAAGACTTAAATTGCCGTGAATGAAAATACGGATAAAAAATTATTTCTTGTGCTCCTCGATGTACTTGATGGCGTCACCTACGGTAGCGATCTTCTCAGCGTCCTCATCCGGGATCTGGATATCGAAAGCCTTCTCGAACTCCATGATCAACTCTACGGTGTCGAGCGAGTCTGCGCCCAGGTGGTTGGTGAAGCTGGCTTCGGGAACTACCTCCGACTCCTTGACACCCAGTTTGTCAACGATAATCTCGACAACTTTTGATTGAACTTCTGACATAATCTTAAGTTTTTAGTTAAACAATTATTTGGAAACAGTTCAGTACATTTCCAGGGTAATTTTGCGCAAAAGTAACACTTTTTTTATTACTTTTGACAAAAGACCGTGATTTTTTATTCACAACTTTTTCGACATTTAGCACAAAATGGCGATTAATGATTTAAAATACAGTATTTTATGAAATTGCTTCTGATCTCGAATTCGACCAATGCGGGGGAAGAATACCTGCGATATCCGCTGCCGGAAATCGGCCGGTTCCTTGCGGGGATCCGGGAGGTTGTCTTCGTGCCTTATGCAGCCGTGACCTTCTCCTATGCGGAGTATGAACGGAAGGTTCAGGCCCGGTTTTCGGAGCTCGGCATCCGGGTCCGGTCGGTCCACCGGGCGAAGGACCCTGCGGCGCTGATCCGCACGGCCGAAGCGATCTGCGTGGGCGGGGGTAACACCTTCGCCCTGGCGCGGAAGATGCAGCAGCAGGGGCTCATGCGGGCCATTCTGCGGAAAATCAACTCCGGGACGCCCTACGTGGGGTGGTCGGCGGGGAGCAACGTCTGCTGCCCGACGATCTCGACGACGAACGACATGCCGATTGTCGAACCCGAGTCGTTCCGGGCCATCGGGGCCGTGAAGTTCCAGATCAACCCCCACTACCTGGATGCCAACCCTGCGGGTCACGCCGGGGAGACGCGCGAGCAGCGGATCCTGGAGTTCATCGAGGCCAATCCGCGGCGCTGGGTGGTCGGACTGCGCGAGGGTTGTATGCTGCGCTATGACGAAGGGCGCCTGGAGCTGCTTGGCTCGCGTCCGATGCGAATCTTCAGGAAAGGGGTCGAGACCTTCGAGGTGCAACCCGGCGACGACCTCTCTTTCTTATTATAAATAGGTATCCGACCGATTTGCGGCCATCCTGCGGATGGACCGGGAACTCCCCGGGCCGGACGGCGGGAGCCTCCGAACGACGGGCCCGGCCGTTGGAAGGCGCGGGACCCCGTCTGCCGGATGTGAGATGGGGCGAATACGGCGGATACGTGGACAAGCCATAAATTCGACAGCAAATGAAAGCAATGATCGTCGGACTGGGCCTGATCGGGGGCTCGTTCGCCCTGGCCCTGCGGGACCATGAACTGGCTGAAGAGATCCTCGGGGTCGAGAATTCCGAGGAACACGCCGCCGAAGCGCTCCGCCTGGGACTGGCCGACCGGATCGTCCGGTTCGAGGAGGGGGTCGCCGAAGCGGATCTTATCGTGCTGGCCACCCCCGTGGATGCCATTCCGCTGCTGGCCGTCAAGGCCCTCAACCGGGTCAATGACCGTCAGGTTGTCATCGACATGGGATCGATCAAGGGGGAGTTGTGCGAAGTGATCTCGATGCACGCCCGCCGGGGCCGCTTCGTGGCCGTGCACCCGATGTGGGGCACAGAGTACAGCGGGCCGAAGGCAGCCCAGCGCGGGGCTTTTTCGGGCCGCAACGTCGTCTTCTGCGACACGGTGCGCAGCGACAGCGACGCCCTGCACACCGTGGAGCGGATCTTCCGCACGCTGGAGTGCCCGGCCGTCTACATGGATCCCGAGGAGCACGACCTGCATACGGCCTACGTGTCGCATATCTCCCACGTCACGTCGTTTGCCCTGGCGCTCACCGTGCTCGAAAAGGAGCGGGAGGAGCGGCATATTTTCGATCTGGCGGGCGGCGGTTTCGAGAGTACGGTTCGTTTGGCGAAGAGTTCCGCGGCGACGTGGGTTCCGATCCTGCTGCGCAACAAGTACAACGTCCTGGACGTGCTGCGCGAGCACATCCACCAGCTGCAGATCCTGCGCAAGATGCTCGAACGCGACGATGCCGACGGTTTGAAGGCGGCGATGGAGCGTGCCAACACCATCCAACGGATTCTCCACTGATGACGACGGCCGAGACGGGATATACGGGTGAGTCCGCGGCGGCGGAGTGCCTCCGGGCGAAGGGTTACTCGATATTGGTGCAGAACTGGCGGCAGGGGCGGGACGAGTTGGACCTGGTGGCTACGGACGGGGAGGTGCTGCACATTGTGGAGGTCAAGACCCGGCGGTCGGGTTCGCTGACGCCGCCCGAGGCGGCGGCCACGCGGCGCAAGTTCCGGGCTTTGACGCGGGCGGCGGGTTGTTATCTTCGGACGACGGGCTGGACGGGAGAGGTTCAGTTTGACGTGGCGGCCGTTGAAATAGCTGCGGACGGGGAGGTTCGGGTGGAGTTGATTGAAAACGCCCTGGAATACAACTGGTAATTTTGCAAAAATGTCAAAATATGCTATCTTTGCCAAACTGAACAATTCCGTGGTGAATCCGGCGAATTGTGTGAGAGTGGGGCCCGGACGAATTTGATGGGCTACGTGAGAGGGAGTTTCGAGGTGAATCCCCGGAGGGTTGTGTGGGAGTGGGGCCCGGGCGAATCCGGCGAGTTGTGGGAGAGTGGGTTTTGAGGTGAATCCCCGGAGGGTTGTGTGAGAGTGGGGCCCGGGCGAATCCGGCGAGTTGTGTGAGAGTGGGTTTTGAGGTGAATCCCCGGAGGGTTGTGTGAGAGTGGGGCTTGGATGAATCTGACGGGCTGTGTGAGCGTGGGTTCCGGGCGGAGTCGGTTTTGGGGAGTTTTCCGGTAAATTTTGAGGGGCTCCCGATAAAAAGAAAAATTCAACACCGTAGACTGCTGATGTGGTTTTATAATTTCGGTCTGTTGCTTTACGTCTGGGCCATTCGGCTCGTGGCGCCGCGCCATCGGAAAGCCAAACTGTGGCTCGAAGGGCGTAAGAATCTTTTCCGGCGGATGCAGGAGCGTATCGATCCTGCGGCGCGCATCATCTGGATCCATGTAGCCTCGCTCGGGGAGTTCGAGCAGGGGCGTCCCATCATCGAACAACTTCGGAAGTCGCATCCCGAGTACAGGATTCTGCTGACCTTTTTCTCGCCGTCGGGATACGAGATCCGCAAGGATTACAAGGGTGCCGACTACATCTTCTACCTGCCGATCGACACGCCGCGCAATGCCCGGCGGTTCCTCGATGCGGCGCATCCCGAGATCGCCGTCTTTGTCAAATACGAATACTGGCTGAACCTGCTGCGCGAGCTTCGCCGCCGCAAGGTCCGGACCTATGTCGTGTCGGCGATTTTCCGTCGCAATTCGGTTTTTTTCCGTCCTTACGGCGGGATGTGGCGCCAGGCGCTGGAGTCGTTCGACGTGATGTTCGTCCAGAACGAGGAGTCGAAGAAGCTGCTGGCGACGCTGGGCTTCGACAATGTGTTGGTGGCGGGGGATACCCGTTTCGACCGGGTAGCGGAGATTGCCCGGGCGGCGAAGCACGTCGATATCGTGGAGCGCTTCAAGGGGGACGACCGGCTGTTTGTGGCGGGTTCGACCTGGGGTCCGGACGAGGAGCTGCTGATCCGGCTGATGAACGACAATCCGGGTGTGAAGTTCGTCATCGCGCCGCACGAAATGGACGAGGGGCGCATTGCCCGGCTCATCGAGGAGACCCGCGGCGGAGCCCTGCGCTATACGCAGTGCACCTCGCGCACGGGATACGGGACGCGGCAGCTGCTGATTCTCGATACGGTGGGACTGCTCTCCTCGGTCTACGGATACGCGACGTGGAGCTATATCGGCGGCGGTTTCGGGGTGGGGATCCACAATACGCTCGAAGCCGCGACATTCGGGTTGCCGATTGCTTTCGGTCCGAATTACGAAAAATTCAAGGAGGCCCGGGATCTCGTGACGCTGGGGGCGGCCCGTTCGGTTTCGAACTACGAGGAGTTGCGCGACTGGTTCACGCCGCTGCGTGACAACGAGGTTTTCCTGCAGAAGACCAGCCGGATCGCCAAGGACTATACGACCCGTCATCAGGGCGCCACGAACATCATCGTCAAGACCATCTTCCAGAAGTGACGGTTTCCGGAAACGGATACGATACGGAACACCCCGGCCGCGACATCCGCAGCCGGGGTGTTTTCGTGGACAGAGACTCTGACTGCTCGGATATTGAATGCCTACTCCTTGTGGGTCATGATGTGGAGTACGAGTCGGTCGGTTTCGTCCATGCCGTCACGTCCGATCTTTGTGAGGTTGTGGATGCAGCGGTCGACATCCTCCTCGATGATCCCCTCCACGGGCGAGACGCAGCGTCCGTCCATGGCCATCATGGCCGAGAGCACGGCGGTCGAGACGCCGCTCGTGAGCTTCATCGCGCAGCTCGGCTTCGCACCGTCGCAGATCATGCCCGTGAGGTTGGCGATCATGTTCTTCACCGCGGCGGCGGCCTGGTCGTAACCGCCGCCCATCAGGTAGACGATGCCGCAGCTCGAACCCGTGGCGGCCACGACGCAGCCGCACAGCGCCGAGAGGCGTCCGAGGCTCTGCTTGATGTAGACGACCGTCAGGTGGCTCAGCGTCAGGGCACGGATCATCTGCTCCTCCGAAGCGCCGGTCTCCTCGGCGTAGACCACGACGGGCAGTGTTGCGGCGATACCCTGGTTTCCGCTTCCGGAGTTGCTCATCACGGGAATCATCGCCCCGGCCATGCGGGCGTCGCAGGCTGCCGAGGTGTAGGAGAGGATGCGGGTGAAGATGCTGTCTCCCATGATCCGCTGCTCGCGGTCGCAGCAGAGCGTGCGGCCCACGCAGTGTCCGTATTCGCCGGTGAAGGCGGTTTCGGCGGCAGCCTTGTTCAGGCGTTTCGATTCGAGGATGAAGCGGATCTCGTCGAGCGGCGAGGTCATGGCGAACTCCCACACGCGGCGCAGGGTCAGGGGCACTTCACCCTCCTCCTCGTCCGCGGACAAGGTGCTCCGCTTGTCGAGCAGCACTTCGCCGTCGCGTTCGACGTAGACGAATGCCGTATGTCCTCCGGCGATAATCGCCACGGCGCGGTGTCCGGCGGCTTCGACCTCCGTTTCGATATAGAGTTTTTCGGTGATATCCTCCTTCAGGGAGATGGCGATGCGTTTTTCGTCGATCATGCGCCGACCGTGCTCGACGGCCTCGGGCGTGACGTCGCGCAGCACCTCCAGCTGGTACGCCGAGCGTCCGATCGTGGCGCCGAGTGCCACGGCGATCGGAAGTCCGATCATCCCCGTGCCGGGGATCCCGACGCCCATGGCGTTCTTGAGGATATTGGCGCTCAGGCGCACGGAGATCCGTTCGGGTTCCGAGCCCAGGGTTTCGGCGGCGCGGGCTACGCAGAGTGCCACGGCGATGGGTTCGGTACATCCGATGGCGGGGATGACTTCCCGCTGAATCAGGTCGATGATTTGTTTACGTTCCGTAACAGGCAGCATATGTTTGGGATTTGGCGGAACGAAGATACGAAAAAATAGGGAAAGGCGATCATGGAGCCTTGAGAAAACGGTATTTTCTGCTTTGTTGCGGCCGGAATGGGGCCTGTCATCGGCAAAAGTGGAAATAAAATCGGTCTGAGGGCCGAGGTTTCTTAATTTTTTGTATTTTTGCCTTTTGGAAAATCAGTAAAACAGAATACGATGACTCAGGAGGAACTTTTCAAGAAGCTGGTCGCTCACTGCAAGGAGTACGGGTTCGTATTTCCGTCGAGCGAGATCTACGACGGTCTGGGTGCGGTCTACGACTACGGCCAGAACGGTGTGGAGCTGAAGAACAATATCAAGCGCTACTGGTGGGATTCGATGGTCAAGCTGCACGAGAATATCGTAGGGCTCGACGCGGCGATCTTCATGCACCCCAAGACGTGGGAGGCTTCGGGACACGTGGCGGCGTTCAACGACCCGCTGATCGACAACCGGGATTCGAAGAAACGCTACCGTGCGGACGTGCTGATCGAGGAGTGGCTGGCGAAGCAGGATGAAAAGATCGAGAAGGAGGTCGAGAAAGCCCGCAAGCGCTTCGGGGCGGATTTCGAC
Source organism: uncultured Alistipes sp. (assembly GCA_944321755.1). Classification (GTDB taxonomy): domain Bacteria; phylum Bacteroidota; class Bacteroidia; order Bacteroidales; family Rikenellaceae; genus Alistipes. The sequence goes on along the minus strand of CALUMM010000033.1, from coordinate 8,906 downwards.
GAGGCAAAATACCGGGAGACGTCGCCGCGGGTGGCCGAGACGGCCGCCAAACGCGACGAGGTGCACCGCCGTTTTGCTGCGGCGATGAACGCCAACGACCTTGTGGAGCTGCGTCAGATCATCCTCGACTGCGAGATTGCCTGCCCGATTTCGGGGACGCGCAACTGGACCGAGGTGCGCCAGTTCAACCTGATGTTCTCGACGCAGATGGGTTCGACGGCCGAAGGCGCTTCGACGATCTACCTGCGTCCCGAGACGGCGCAGGGTATCTTCGTGAACTTCCTGAATGTCCAGAAGACGGGCCGCATGAAGCTGCCGTTCGGTATTGCGCAGATCGGCAAGGCCTTCCGCAACGAGATCGTGGCCCGTCAGTTCATCTTCCGGATGCGAGAGTTCGAGCAGATGGAGATGCAGTTCTTCGTCCGCCCGGGCACCGAGATGGCGTGGTGGAACGAGTGGAAGAACACGCGGATGGCCTGGCACCGCGCCCTGGGCTTCGGGGACGACAACTACCGCTTCCACGACCACGAGAAGCTGGCCCACTACGCCAACGCCGCCACCGACATCGAGTACAACTTCCCGTTCGGCTTCAAGGAGGTCGAGGGGATCCACTCGCGCACGGATTTCGACCTGGGGAACCACCAGCGTCTTTCGGGCAAGAAACTGCAGTATTTCGACCCGGAGACGGGCGAGAGCTACGTGCCGTATGTGGTGGAGACGTCGATCGGCGTGGACCGCATGTTCCTGCAGGTGATGTCGGCAGCCTATACCGAGGAGGCGCTGGAAGGCGGCGATTCGCGTGTTGTGCTGCGTTTCCCGGCAGCGCTGGCTCCGGTGAAGGTTGCCGTGCTGCCGCTGGTCAAGAAGGACGGGATGCCGGAGGTTGCGCAGAAGATCGTCGACCTGTTGAAGTACGATTTCAACGTGGTTTACGACGAGAAGGATTCGGTGGGCAAGCGCTACCGCCGTCAGGATGCTATCGGCACGCCGTTCTGCGTGACGGTCGACGGCCAGACACTCGAAGACAACACCGTGACGGTCCGCCACCGCGACACGATGCAGCAGGAGCGCGTCGCCATCGACGACCTCTACCGTCTGGTCGACGAGGAGTGCTCCTACCGCAAACTGTTCCGCAAACTGAACCTGTAGCCGCTGCACGACCTCTTCCGGGATGGGACGGATTCTGGCCATCGACTACGGTACGAAACGCACGGGGATCGCGGTGAGCGATCCTCTGCGGTTGATTGCCGGGGGGCTGGAGACCGTTGCGACGAAGGATCTGGAACGCTGGCTGGCGGACTACTTTGCGCGGGAGGATGTCTCGACGATCGTCGTGGGCAAACCCGCACGGATGGACGGCACGCCTTCGGAGACGTGGCGTTTCATCGAGCCTCTGGCAAGGCGTTTGCAACAGCGCTGGCCGGAGAAGGAGGTGGTTTTCCACGATGAGCGTTTCACCTCGGTGCTGGCTCACCGCACGATGCTCGAAAGCGGTATCGGGCGGATGGCGCGCCGGGACAAGGCGTTGGTGGACAAGATTTCCGCCACGATTATTTTACAAAGTTACATGGAATTCAACCGATGATTTATCCGATCGTGATCTATGGCGACGAGGTGCTGCGGAAACCCTGCGCACCGGTGACGCCCGAGAGCCTCGATGTAAAGAAATTCGAGGAGGATATGTTCCTCACCCTGGAGGAGGCCGGAGGGGTGGGTCTTGCGGCCCCGCAGGTGGGCAAGAACCTGCGCTTCTTCATTGTCGACTGTACGCCGTGGGCCGAGGATGACCCGTCGTGTGCCGGCTACAAGCGGGCGTTCGTGAACGCCGAAATCTACGAGTATTCCGCCGAGACGAAGAGCTACAACGAGGGATGTCTTTCGTTTCCGGGGATCTACGCCGACGTGCCGCGCTCGCTGTCGATCCGGATCCGTTACCAGGATACGGACTTTGTGGAGCACGACGAGGCGTTTTCAGGCCTCAAGGCATGGGTCATTCAGCACGAGTACGACCATATCGAGGGGAAGGTCTTTACGGACCGGATTTCGCCGCTGCGGCGGCAACTGCTCAAGAGCAAACTGTTGAACCTGGCGAAAGGGAAATACCGTTGCGCCTATAAAACCAGATAGCATGAAAAAAATTCTTGCCAGTGCACTCTTTGCGATGGCCCTGCTGGGCACGGGGTGCGTGAAGTCGCCGGTTGTGGGCGGCATCTATACCGACGTGAAGGACGGCCTGGCCGTGACGGGCAATGCCGGATCGAGCAAGGTCGGGACGGCCGAGGTGAAGGGTTATGTCGGCGTGGTTGCCATGGGAGATGCGAGCATCCAGACCGCGGCGCGCGAGGCCGGCATCACGCGCATCCACCACGTGGACTACCAGTCGAAATCCTACGTCGGGGTCTATACGATCTATACGATCATCGTCTACGGTGACTGATCTGTTATTGCGGCGCGCGGCTGCGGTGCTGTTCGCCGGGGTCACGTTGACGGCCGCGGGGCAGAATATCCGTCCGCATTACGTTTCGAAAGCCGAGACGGACGGGGTGATCTACCACACCTTTCCGGTGACGCTGTTCGAGCATCCGGAAGCGGGAGACCTGACCTTCGACATCACCTACAAGGAGCACCGTGGGGGGCGTGCGACGCTGAATTTCACGTGTCGGATGGCGCGTGCCGAGGAGGTGGATTCCGTGCGTTTCGTTTCGGGCGGGGTGGTGCTGGCGGGTCCGGTGGAGAAGCTCTATCTCGAACCCGAAAAGCGGGGCTGGAAGCACCGCTATACGTTCGACCTCGACGCATCGCAACTCTGCGGCTTCTTCAATGAGACGCTTCTGCCCGACGTGACGCTCTATATCGACGGACGGCCCTGGACCTATCGGGCCAAACGCTCTGCATGGCGGTCGTATGCCCCGATCGGCTACCGGATTTTCGAGATGATCCGCGTGAACGAGGCGCGTTGAATCTATTCCCTGATGCTATATCCGGATGTGTGCCGCATTTCTCCGGGCCTTTCCTGGTTGCTCTATGTCATGGAAAACCCGTCTTCCATCCGGAAGACGGGTTTTCCATGTTTTTTGGGTAGGGAGGTCTTCCCGGAGGTCTTCCCTTGAGGGGAACCAGGTCGACTCGGCAAAGGAAGCGAGACCCTAACTCACCCCCCCCCTCCTCGGTTTAGAACTTGTAGCTGGCGCCGACGCTGATGACGACGGGATTCTTGCGCTCATCGTCGAACATGGGCTGCCATTTCAGTCCTGCGGAGATATCCCAGTTTGAAGTGATTTCGACGTCGAAACCGCCACCGATGTTGAGACCGGCGGCCCAGCGGCCGATGTCATTGATCGTCAGACCGGCAGCCGGATAGAGGTGCCATCCTCCGCCCATGTGGAAAACGTACTGGGCATCGCAGCTGATGTCGAGCGAGCAGCCCTCGTGCAACAGCGCCATCAACGAAGGCTCGATGCGCCAGTTTCCGTCGAAGTTGTAGCGTCCGTATGCTCCCAGCCCGACTACGGCGTCACCCGTGTTGGTGTAGATGTTCATGCGGGGTCCCACAGCCCAGTTTCCTGCATCCTGAGCGGATGCTGCCGTTACCGCGAACAGCGCGGCGATCGCCGAAAGAAGAATCTTTTTCATATTTCCGTTGTTTTTGTTGAACGTGTGTTCAGAAAGTTTACCGAAAACAAATATAGCAAAAATCCGACTTTAGGCCAAGAAAATTCGACGAATCCTACTGAATTGTCAACCGAAAGAAAAAACCGCAGCCAAAGACTGCGGTTTTTTCGACAGGGGTCAGAGCCCGGATTATTTCTGGTTGAGTGCGGCGTGTGCGGCAGCCAGGCGGGCGATGGGCACGCGGAAGGGCGAGCAGCTCACGTAGTTGAGACCGGCGTAGTGGCAGAACTCCACGGACGAAGGTTCTCCACCGTGTTCGCCGCAGATTCCGCACTTGAGCGTCGGGCGGGTTCCGCGGCCCTTGAAGACGGCCTCGCGGATCAGCTGTCCCACACCGTTCCGGTCGAGGATCTGGAACGGGTCGTTCTTCAGAATACCCTTCTCCAGATAGACGGGGAGGAACTTGCCGATATCATCGCGCGAGAATCCGAGAGTCATCTGCGTGAGGTCGTTGGTACCGAACGAGAAGAATTCGGCGACTTCGGCGATCTGGTTGGCGGTGACGGCGGCGCGCGGGACCTCGATCATCGTACCGACCATGTAGTCGATCTTGTCGTTTCGCTCCGAGAATACCTGTTCGGCCGTAGAGTCGATGATGTTCTTCTGGTAGCGGAGCTCCTTGTGGTTTCCGACCAGCGGGACCATGATCTCGACGTGTACGGGAATGCCCATTGCCTTGACGTTCATGGCAGCCTCGATGATGGCGCGGGCCTGCATTTCGGTGATTTCGGGGTAGGTGTTGCCCAGGCGGCATCCGCGGTGACCGAGCATGGGGTTGAATTCGGCGAGCGACTCGACCTTTGCGACGATCTTCTGCAGGGGCACGCCCATTTCCTGAGCCATCTCCTTCTGACCCTTCTCATCGTGGGGCACGAACTCGTGCAGGGGCGGGTCCAAAAGGCGGACCGTCACGGGATATCCGTTCATGGCCTTGAAGAGCCCCTCGAAGTCGCCGCGCTGCATCGGGAGCAGCTTGGCCAGGGCCACGCGGCGTCCGGCCTCATCGTCGGCGAGGATCATCTCGCGGATGGCCTTGATGCGGTCGCCCTCGAAGAACATGTGCTCGGTGCGGCAGAGGCCGATGCCCTCGGCGCCGAACTCGAATGCCTGAGCGGCATCCTTCGGGGTGTCGGCATTGGCGCGGACCTTCAGTACCGAGTATTTGGCAGCCAGTTCCATGAGTTTGCCGAAGTCGCCGCTCAGGTCGGCGGCCTTGGTGGCAACCTGACCGAGGTAGACTTCGCCGGTCGAACCGTTGAGCGAGATCCAGTCGCCCTCCTTGACGGTGAAGCCGTTGACCTGAATGGTGCGGGCCTTGTAGTCGATCTGGAGCTCTCCGGCACCCGATACGCAGCACTTGCCCATACCGCGGGCCACGACGGCAGCGTGGGAGGTCATACCTCCGCGTGCGGTGAGGATACCGGCGGCATCCAGCATACCCTTGAGGTCCTCGGGCGAGGTCTCGATACGCACCAGGACGGCTTTCTGGCCGCTCTTGGCGAAGATCTTCTCGGCATCCTCGGCGAAGAAGACCACGGGACCCGTAGCGGCGCCGGGCGAAGCGGGCAGACCCTTGGTGATGACCTGTGCCGTAGCGATGGCCTTCTTGTCGAAGACGGGGTGGAGCAGCTCATCGAGCTTGGCGGGCTCGCAGCGCAATACGGCGGTCTTCTCGTCGATCAGTCCTTCGCGCAACATGTCCATGGCGATCTTCACCATGGCGGCACCCGTGCGTTTCCCGTTGCGGCACTGCAGCATCCAGAGCTTGCCGTCCTGGATCGTGAATTCGATGTCCTGCATGTCGGTGAAGTACTGCTCCAGGTGGTGCTGAATTTCGTTCAGCTCCTTGTAGACCTCGGGCATGACCTCTTCGAGCGAAGGATACTTGCTCTTGCGGTCCTCCTCGGAGATGTTCTGGGCCTTGGCCCAGCGCTTCGAGCCTTCGATCGTAATCTGCTGCGGGGTGCGGATACCGGCCACGACATCCTCGCCCTGGGCATTGATCAGATACTCTCCGTTGAAGATGTTTTCGCCCGTGGCGGCGTCACGCGAGAAGGCGACACCCGTTGCGGAGTTGTTTCCCATGTTTCCGAATACCATGGCCTGTACCGAGACGGCCGTACCCCACTCTGCGGGGATGTTGTTGAGTTTGCGGTAGAGGATGGCGCGCTCGTTCATCCACGAACCGAATACGGCGCAGATGGCGCCCCAGAGCTGGTCCCAGGGATTGGTGGGGAAGTCCTCGCCGGTCTGCTTCTTGACGGCGGCCTTGAAGTTCTTGACGAGTTCCTTGAGGTCGTCGGTCGTCAGGTCGGTATCGTTTTTCACGCCCTTTTTGGCCTTCTGGGCCTCGATGATCTCCTCGAAGGGGTCGTGATCCTCTTTCGAGACGGGTTTCATGCCGAGCACGACGTCGCCGTACATCTGTACGAAACGGCGGTAGGAGTCCCAGGCGAAACGGGGGTTCCCCGTGCGTTTGGCAACGGCTTCGACGGCCTGGTCGTTCATACCGAGGTTGAGGATCGTGTCCATCATGCCGGGCATCGAGGCGCGGGCACCCGAGCGCACCGAGACGAGCAGGGGCATCTCCTTGTCGCCGAACTTCATGCCGGTAAGTTTCTCGATATTGGTCATGGCCTTTTCGACTTCGGGCTTGAGGAGTTTGATGACGGCCTCCTTGCCGTGGCTGTAATATTCGGCGCACACCTCGGTGGTGATGGTGAAGCCCGGGGGTACGGGAATGCCGATGAGGTTCATTTCGGCGAGGTTTGCGCCCTTACCGCCGAGCAGTTCCCGCATTTTGCCGTTTCCTTCGGCCTCTTTGTTGCCGAAGGTGTAGACTCGTTTAACGTCTGCCATAGTTTTCTGAATTTTGGATTGTATCTATAAAAATAAATAAAATTTCACAAAATCAACCCTTCGGACCCGAAAAAATCGCGGTTACGACATCTCGACCGCGTTTTAAAATGAATTTTTCCTCCGAAGGGATTGCGAAAATACGAAAACTTTTCTAAAAAAACAAATCTCATCAGCGGATATATACGAATACGGGGAGCGAATATCCGTACCCGCCTCTGTAAACCCCGCGGGAATAGGTTCTGAGGGGGTTACCGGTCTTTTGGTCAACCAGATAGCGGCGGGCAAAGACATCGGCATCCGAACTGTCGAGCAGGGTGTCGACCAGCATCCGGTCCCTCATTTCCCAGCGTCCGGCCCTGCGGATGTTGCCTCTTCCGGCCTTTTCGGCGCGGGCCGTTGCGTCGCGGAGTCCGAATTTCTCGGCAGGGATCCTTCCGACCCTTCCCATGACGACGAGCGGCACGCCGGGATGCTCCTCCCTCAGATCCGCGACGAGCCATTCGGCCGTGCGGGTATCGCCGCAGAGCACCAGCCCCAGGGTCCGGCCTTCGCATTCACCCTCCACATAGAGGTAGCGGCGTCCGGTTTCGACCCGTTCGGGTGCGAAGCGGTCGGCGAAGAAGAGCAGGGCAAAGTCCATGCCGTCGAGTGTATTGAGCGTGCGGTGGAGATAGGTGTACGCTTCGTGGCAGGCGGCGGAGAGGTCCCGGACGACCTGCTCGTTCTCCACGCCCCACAGGGCCACGATGTCGAGGGCCATGGAGTCGATCACGGCAGCGGTGTTTCGGATTTTGCGCGTGTAGCGCTCCGCATTCCAGCCGTAACGCCCTTCGGGCGTGTAGTCGGCATCGTCGTAGAAGAGTGCCGGGATGGTGTCGTAGATGCGGTCGACGTCATAGAAGGCGATTCCGACGGGACTTTTGGCCGCGGCGGCAAGGCTTGCCAGCACGAGGATTGCGAGGATCGACAGCGGACGCGACATGGGCGGCTGACGGGTTAGAGCGGTTTTTCGGGTAGAAAATCGCGTGGCGAACAGTTGAGATATTTTGCAATCTCGTTGATATGATGAATGTTATATTTGATGTTGTACCTTGGGCTTTCAGCCATTCCGATAAATCCTTTGGAAACGCCGATACCGTATGCAAGCATTGCTTGCGATACTTTTTGAGCCATTCGTTTTCTGCGAATGGCTTCGATAACATAATTATCTGCCGGAGTTTTCAAGGTTTTTATCGAGATCAAAAAATTTTTAGAGAGGTTTTTCGGGTAGAAAATCGCGTGGCGAACAGTTGAGATATTTTGCAATCTCGTTGATATGATGAATGTTATATTTGATGTTGTACCTTGGGCTTTCAGCCATTCCGATAAATCCTTTGGAAACGCCGATACCGTATGCAAGCATTGCTTGCGATACTTTTTGAGCCATTCGTTTTCTGCGAATGGCTTCGATAACATAATTATCTGCCGGAGTTTTCAAGGTTTTTATCGAGATCAAAAAATTTTTAGAGAGGTTTTTCGGGTAGAAAATCGCGTGGCGAACAGTTGAGATATTTTGCAATCTCGTTGATATGATGCGGGTTGTACTTGATATTGTACTTGGGACTTTCGACCTGTCCGATGAAACTTTTAGATACACCGATTCCATACGCCAGCATGGATTGTGAAACCTTTTGACGTTTCCTCATTTTGCGGACGGCATCAATGATATATTGATCAATCGGGTATATCACGAGTTGTGCAGTTTGAATATGTAAAACTACGCAACTCTACAAATCAAATGCTTGTGCATACACAAGCGATGCTCAGTAATAACTGGGTGCCTTTGTAGAAAATAGAAATGCTTTTTTGATTTAAAGCGGAAAAACTCTTTTTAGAGAGGTTTTTCGGGGAGAAAATCCCGGGGCGAGCAGCCGAGGTACTTTGCGATTTTGTTCAGGTGGTTGAGATTGTATTTGGACGGACTTTTGGGGCTCTCCACCTGACTGATGAAACCGTCGGTTACACCGATTCCGATTGCCAGATCCGCCTGCGTAATGTCTTGGGCAATACGCTTTTGGCGAACTGCTGCGCTGACATACTGATCGAACTCGCTTTTCGGTTTCACGGTGATTTTTTTGATACCGTAAAACTAAAAAATTATGCCAGCGTATAAATTTAGCTATAACTGGAATAATGCTATCTATGACTAAAAATAGATTAAGATTTTCGGCTGCCCCAGCCCCCCCCCTGGGGGCAGCCGACGGATCGCTCAGCGATCCGTTTTTCGTTGTTTTTAACTTTTAATCGAAAACCGCCCGCCTAAGAGCCGGGTTTTAAGGGCGATGGGGCGAGTGACGTGTTTCCGATCCGGTTTTGCGCTTCGACCGTCGGGAGCG
>CALUMM010000032.1 GCA_944321755.1 uncultured Alistipes sp. | reverse complement strand
TCCTCAGCGAGCATCCGCAGGTATTTCTGATACTTGCTGTAACGCCCCCGAATGTGCATATAGAGCTTCTCATCCGTATATCCCGATCGGGTAATGATCGGTAGCAGATAATTATCCACGGTCGGAGAACCTGCCTGCAGGCTTTCGATCAGTTGACGGATGGCAGGCGTAATTTTGATTGAGATTGGCTTCACATTCTTTTGTCGCTTGATCTTTTGCCGTTTATAGACAATGTAGTCTCCGTCCTCCATATGCTTGATGTGGGATGCGGAGAGCAGAGCCATGTCGACGAACGAGATTCCATAGCAATAGTAGGAAAAGAGAAACAGTTTGCGGGCATATTCGCATCGTGGATCACTGGCAGAGGCGTTTTTCAGTTTCAAGAGTTCAGAGGCGGGCAGATACCGCTTGTCGGTGGTCTCTTCGAGTTTGGAGATTTCGAATCCGCCCCGACCGAATGGATAGGTCGCCTCGGAACCGACTCCTTCGGCATTGGCTCGATTCAAGATGGCCCGCAAGGCCTTGAAGTAGAATTTGCGGGTATTGCCCCGGCAGCCTCTTTTCTGGAGGAATGCGTCGAATCCCCGGACATAGCGTAGATCAATATCCGAGAAAAGGCGTTGATTCAGTTTCCGATCATACAGTTTCAGCATATCCTGCGCCTGCTCGTAGGTTTTGGCGTTGCCAATGTGTCCAGTCACATGCAGCTCTTCGATACGGGCCGTGAAATAGTCGTTGAATCGTCCCTGCCTGGAGGTGTTGAGGAAGGCCTCCTCAAACTGATTCAGCGTCCAGTCGATGCCTTCCAGTTCGAAACGCTCGATAATCTCACGGGCGCGGACCTTGAATTTGGCCAAGAGTGCGTTGTCAGTTTCACGCTGTTTGTTTTCGGCCTTCTGTTCGGCTCCTTTCAGATTACGCAGGATGATGAATTGTTCGCCGGCCTCATCCCAATATTGGGGCTGGACATAAAGATTGAGTGCAATGTATTTGCGCCGTTTGTCTTTAGTGACACATAACCGGATGGCATAACGGCCATTTCGGTCAGAAATATCGCGTCGGCGAGGAAAGCGGATGGAATAGGCCATAGCTTCATGACATTTTTAGTTTTATTCGCAAAGGGGTTATCGAATAGTAATACGACAAGCGAATAAAGCTACTGTCAAAGTAGAATATCGACATCTTCTACTGAAGCACAACCGTGATCCCTATCCAGCGAAAGGTGATACGATCCAATATTGCTGATTAGTCGTAGACTGATGCAAATATAAAAAGAGATTCGACAGATGATTCCAATTTTAAAATTTGCTGTCAAAATATTAGGGGAAAATGTGTATAATTATCTTGTTATTAGAGTGTTATATGCTTTAAATTTATTTCTAAATTGAAAGAATAAAATTTAATTTGATATAAAATCAATTGATATAATTTGCAAATTCCCTGGAACACAAATGGAACATGCAAAATCGAAATAGATCCATATAACGACAAATTGCAGGTGACAGGATGTTTGATGAATCCATTGTAAGATAAATCATTACATTTACCTGCAAAATTGAATTTCAACCCTGGGGGGCGTGTGGTCGCTGGTTCGAATCCAGTCACCCCCCCCCGACTGAAGAAAAGGCTTGACAATCACATGATTGCCGAGCCTTTTTCGTTTTTGCAAGTCTTTCGGGCGGTGGCTTCCGACCCCGTTTCTGCGGCATTCTGCGCAGGGTGTGTAAACCGTGGTGTAAACCACCGGTTGGGATAGTCCCCCTTCCTTTCCGCCCATGCCCCCACCGGAGCCAAGCACCTTTCCATTCACCTTCCCGTTCAAAGATATCCAGACGAAAATCCCGAAAACCCCGCTTCCCAGAAATCTTTTCGGAAAAGAGATGTACTCCTATCCTTCCTCATCTCCTGTAACACCCCATCCCTTCTTTTTCCTGAAAATTCCCTTCTTTGAGATTGATCTCCGTCTGAGAAAACGGCCGGATCCTCATGTGGATCTGCCAATGTAGGTTACAATCCGTATGAACTTCCGTAACGGTTGGATGCTTACGGAATAATCCTCCGAATAGGTTGTTTGTTAAAATCATATCTCCTTTTAAGAGATCGAATTTACGGGGCAAAGATAGGCAAAAAATCGGAATAGAACCTATTTCGTGTTACAATTTTTATCTTTTGCCTCCCGGATCTCCGCTTAAACACCCTTCTGTTAAGTGAAAAAATCCCTTTTCCGCACTTAAATCTCTGGCAATCTGAAGTTGCAAATTGTAATCATATCTCTTAAAAGGAGATATTAACAATTATTAACTCAAATTTGGTTCTATGAGAAAATTTGTACTACTCATTATGGCTGTTTTGAGTGTCAGCGCATGGGCGTTGGCGCAGAATAGGCAGATCTCCGGTACGGTAACCAATGCCGATGGCAGGCCCATTGCCGGTGCTACCGTGCTCGTCGAGGGGAGCTCGGTCGGAACAACCACTAACGTGGATGGTAGATTCTCCGTATCGGCTCCGGCTGATGGGACGCTGGCCATCTCGTTTATCGGTTATGAAGCCGTTAAGGTCCCCATTGCCGGGAAAACTCAGATCAGCGTTTCATTGCAGGAGGATACGCACGCCATCGATGATGTGATTGTCGTAGCGTATGGTACGGCTACCAAGGCTTCTTTGACCGGTTCCGTGACCTCCGTGAAAAGTGCAGACATCGAAAAACGTGCGACATCCAGCGTGACGAGCACCTTGGAAGGCGCTTCGCCCGGTATTCAGGTCAACAGTTCGTATGGAGAGCCCGGATCCAGCCCCGACATCCGTATCCGCGGTTTCGGCTCGATCAACGGCACCAATGCCCCCTTGTATGTGGTCGATGGAACGATCTTCGGTGGCAGTATCGCCGATTTGAACCCGGCGGATATCGAGTCGGTTAACGTGCTGAAGGATGCTGCTTCGGCGTCGCTGTACGGTAACCGCGCCGCAAACGGAGTCATCCTCATCACGACGAAAAAAGGGCAGAGCAACAAACTGAACGTGCGGCTGAATACCAAGCAGGGCGTCTATACCCGGGGTATTGCGGAATATGACCGATTGGGCCCCAATGATTGGATGGAAGCCATGTTCAATGTGGACTACAACGACAATTATGCTTACTATGTAAACAACTATGGCCTTGCCTCTGACGTCGCCCACGAATATGCGATCGGCGATACGAAAAGCGAGTTGATTCCTTATTATGTCCAGCGCAATATCTACGATGCCGCCGATGATGCCGTCTTCGACGACAACGGAAAGGTGATTGCCAATGTATTGCCGGGCTATGACGACCTCGACTGGTTTGACGGCGTCGAGCAGACGGGGTATCGCGGGGAGTATAACATTCAGGCCGATGTCGCCGGAGACCGTTACGATGTCTTTGCCTCGCTTTCCTATCTTACCGAGGACGGCTACATCAAAAACAATAATTTTGAGCGTTTCACCGGCCGTATCTCGGCTAACTTCAAGGCCAACAAATGGTTCCGGACCGGTATTAACCTCTCGGGTTCGTCGCAGTACAACGACTATCAGGCCACTGCCTACAGTTCCTACTATGCCAACCCGTTCTATTCGGCCCGCATGATGGCGCCGGTATACCCGATGTACCTCCACAATGAGGACGGCTCGTATGCCTTGGATGAGAACGGAAACAAGCAGTTCGATACCGAGTCCTCCTATCTGAGCAATCGGAATATCGCCTATGAGTTGCAAAACGATTACTCTCGAATCTCGGTTCTTGCGCTCAATACGCAGGCTTATGCAACCTTTACGTTCCTGAAGGACTTCGAGTTTACGGTCAAGGGTTCTCTCGACCAGCGCAGCTCGGTCACGAAGAGCTACAACAACCCCAATATCGGTGACGGTGCATCCAATGGTGGACGTATGGACAAAACGTATTATCAATACAAGACCTATACATTCCAGCAGCAACTCGTCTACAACAAGGATTTTGCCGACAACCATCATATCGACGTGTTGCTGGGGCATGAGAACTATTCGTATAAATACGACTACGATTATGCCATGAAGGCAAATCAGGGCGTAACGGTTGATCAGTTCAACGCCTTTACGACCATGCAGTATATCGAAGGTTATGCCAACAACTATACGACGGAATCCTATCTTTCGCGTCTGCGCTACAACTACGATCAGCGTTACTTTGTAGAGGCTTCGTTCCGTCGGGACGGTTCGTCTCGCTTTGCTAAGGACCACCGCTGGGGTAACTTCTGGTCGTTGGGCGGTAGTTGGATGATTTCCAACGAGCAGTTCATGAAGCCGGTTACGTGGGTGGATTTCCTGAAACTGCGTGCTTCCTATGGTGAGGTCGGAAACGACCAGGGCGCAGGATATTACGCCTACAAGAGCCTCTATGGATTCAACCAGAATGCCGGGGAACTGGCTATCGTAGCCAATCAGTTTGCGGCTCCGGATCTGAAATGGGAAACGACGCAATCGTTCGATATCGGAATCGACCTTCGGTTGTGGGATCGCCTCGATGTCACGATTGACTATTTCAGCAAGCGGTCCAAGGATCTGCTCTATAACGAAAACCTGCCGCAGTCTGCAGGTTCGATCAGTACGGGCGATGCGAACCCCTACATTACCCGCAACTTCGGATCGGTCAAGAATTACGGTGTGGAAATCGCCCTGAATGCCGACCTGATCCGCACCAAGGACTGGCGTTGGGACTTCGGCGTCAATGCCACGTTCCTGAAGAACAAGATCAAGGAACTTCCCCGGCATGAAGGTTACGAAAGCGGCACTCAGCGTCTCGAAGAGGGACATTCCATCTACGAGTTCTACCTCTACCAGTATGCGGGCGTTGACCAGCTGACGGGTTATGCCATGTATGAGGTTGATGTGGATGCCTATGATCCGGAGGAACTCGCTGCCTACGGATATGCCGAGCAGATCAATGGCCAGTATTATACGCCCATCACGACCTATGCCCGCAAGGACTGGAGCGGTACGGCGCTGCCGACCGTATATGGCGGTATCACGACTAATCTGACGTGGAAAAACCTGACATTCACGGCCCTGTGCTCCTATTCGCTGGGCGGCAAGGTGTATGACTCAACCTACCGTCTGTTGATGTATCCTTATCTGAACGCTCCTCAGGCCTTGCATTCGGATATATTGAAGGCGTGGCGCTCGGCTCCCGAGGGGATGACGGCCGATTCGCCGAACCGGCTCGATCCCGACGGAATCCCCATGAATGACTCAAGTATGAGTACCTATACTTATGCTTCGTCGGATCGCTGGTTGACGAGTGCCTCTTATTTCATCGTCAAGAATCTCGGTTTGACCTACACTTTCCCCAAACATATCGTGGACAAGATCGGATTGGGTGACCTTTCGGTGTCGTTCAATGTCGAGAATCCTATTACCTGCACTTCGCGCCGTGGTCTCAATCCGCAGTACTCCTTCTCGGGCGGTCAGGATCAGACCTATGTCAGCGCACGGATTTACACTTTCGGCCTCAATCTGAAATTCTAACCATCGATAAATTGTCAAAGTGAAAATTATGAAACAAATACTCAAATATGCAATTGCCGCGGCAATTGTCTTGAATGTGACGGCCTGTTCGAGTGACTATCTCGAAACGGCGCCCACGAATGCGATTGATGATGAGCAGTTGATGTCCAATGTCGAGAATTACGGAACTTTTCTCAACGGCATCAGCCAGTTGATGATTACCCAACAAGGGGCCTTTGGCCAGGGATACTGCGGCATGAGCACGGTGCTCATGTACCTTGGCGAGACCTGTGGTAACGACTGGCATCAGGAGGCGATGGGCGGCTACAACAGTGCCAACATGAAACTGTGTATCAACAACAATGCGGCATTTTCAAACTATGCCTGGTACTTCCTGTACAGCATCATCGGCAATGCCAACCGTATAATTTCCTCCATCGACAATGCGGAGGGCGATGAATCGTTGCGCAATCTTTACAAGGCGCAGGCGCTGACTTATCGCGCTTATTCCTATTATTATTTGGTGCAGATTTTCAGTAAGCGTTGGATGGATTCCAATAATGGTTCGTCAAATGGTGTCGTATTGCGTCTCGATGCGTCGACCGGGCCGCAGGAACTTGCCACGTTGGCGAAATGTTATGAGCAGATCTACCAGGACTGCGATGATGCTGTCGACCTTTTCGAGCAGTCGGGAATTTCGGTGATGGATTTCTATCAGCCGAGTATCAATATGGCTTATGGCGTCAAGGCGCGGGCCGCACTCTCCCGTGAGGATTGGGAAACGGCAGCAACGGCGGCAAACAAGGCCCGCGAAGGATTCTCCCTCATGACGCAGGACGAGTTTACGGCTGGATTCTGCAATGCCAATGAGGAGTGGATTTATGGCGGATATGCCTCGTCGGAAGAGAACATGTGGTACTACTCCTTTGGTGCCTATTACGCATACAACGGGTATCTCTCGGCCAATGCATACAATGTCGTCGGAAACCGGGAACTTGTCGACCAGTTTAGCGACACCGATGTACGCAAAAGCCTCTTCCTGCATCAGAACCTTTTCCCGGAGGACCGCTTTGTCTACGGGAAGACTGTAACCTCATACGCTTGGGCTTCTGATGCCTTGAAGGCGAAAATGCTCCAGTATATGCTGTCTGTGCCGGGAGTTGCCTCGGCGATCAATACTACGGGATATTATCCCAGTAAGCCCTCGATCTACAATCAGTTGAAATTCGCTTGTTTCGATCTCCCGGGTGTTTCGCAGATGTGTTTCATGCGTGCCGCCGAGATGTATCTCATCGAAGCTGAGGCTCTCTGCAAGCAAACGACTCCAGACGAGGCTACGGCCCGGAATCTGCTCTATACGGTCAACTCCGCCCGCGATGATGCTTATACGCCAACTGAAGCCTCGGGACAGACGTTGATTGACGAAATCCTGCTTACGCGGCGTATGGAACTGTGGGGTGAAGGTTTCTCCTGGTTCGATCTGAAGCGGTTGGGAGCATCCATTTCGCGCAAAACTTATGCCACTTCGGATGTTGAGTGCCCCGGAACGTTTGGCCGAAACTTTGCCGTGACGGTGGGACCCAACGACGAAGGAACTAACGATTGGGTATGGGTTATTCCTCTGAGTGAGACGCAGTACAATGATCTGATCAAGTAAATATTAATGAACATTTCTCTCCTATCTTATCGTAAGCGATAAAATAAAAAGTCCAAATCAATTTGAAATGTTCATCCGGAGAGGAGCCGTGACGGTGATCCTCTCCTTTTTTATACCCTTTTCTCCCCTTGGAATCAGGATGTCCGGGAAGTGAAGGTGTGCGTTGCGGTTGGGATTGGAGCGGGTGCTGCAGTTGGATCCGGAACGGAAGGAACGAGCGGAGAATGCCCGCCGGGCAGCAGAAAAAAGTGGTATCGGATGGCGGAATGAAGGTCGAGTTGGACGGGAATCGGAAACGAGAAGCCCCTTCCGTCAATCCGCAAAAAAAGAGAGGAACAGAAGGATTCCGTTCCTCTCTCTGCAGAGAAGAGAGTGTTGCGCCCGTTATTTGTGCGCTACGTTGTCCCGCAACTGCAGCCAGACCGAGGCCGAAACTCCATTCATAATGGCGGCGATGCAGGCGATCAGGACGATCAGCAGCAGAACGCCGATAATGGCTCCTGCGATGGACGAGACGATCAGGATTCCCACAAGCGTGCCGAAGAGCCCGGCTACGAACCCGAAAATCAGTCCGAATACCACCTGGACGAAGAACAGGGTCCATTTGCTGCCGTAGGTGGCCTCGTTGCTGGCGTGCAGGGCCTCCGTGGGGTTCATCTTGGCATCCAGCAGGTAGTAGAGGGCCAGCGACCACGAGAGCGACAGCACCGTTGCCGGGAAGAACAGGAAGAATCCGGCGACAGCAATGCCTACACTCTTCAAGACCAGCGTCAGCAGGAACCCGCCCATGCATTTGCGGTATTTCGATTCGAAGATGTAGAGCGGGTTGATGGCCGTTCCTTCGGACATCTTCAGCGGCAGCATCTTCAGGGCAATGGTCGTCCCCACATTGATATAGGGAATCCAGAAGGTCAGGAGCCACAGCAGGTAGATCCCGATTACCGACAGGATATTCTTACCCCCGAATTTGAAGGCTTCCCCGAAGGTCTGCGAGAAATTCAGCAGCCGGAAACCTTCCGACGGTACGTTCCCGCCCGTTTCGGGCATGGCGTATCCCGGAGCTCCCATACCGGGGCTGCCCATGCCGGGGGCCCCGAAACCCTGAGTCCCCATGTTGGGATAACCCATTCCGGACGACGGCATTCCCATTCCGGGAGCGCCCATCCCGGCCGGATTGTACGATGCCGCAGGCCCCAGAACAAGGTTCCAGTCCAGCACGCTGCCGTCCGGGAAGACGATCTTGTCGTTGACGGTCACTTCGCAGCTGCTGTGGTTCAGCAGCCGGTTGTTGATGTAGGTGCCGTTGGTGCTGTGGTCGGTGAACGTCATGCGGTTGTAGTCGTCGATGACGATCTCGGCGTGCTGGCTGCTGATCACAGGACTGGGCAGTACCAGGTCGTTGTTGTCGGGAACGCGCCCGATACGGAATGTTTTCATGGTGCTATGTTATTGATTTTGATTGGTTTGATCGGTGGGTTTCACCGCCTGCGTGACCGTGATGGTCTGCGTCAGCGAATTGTTCAGTTCGCAGACAACGCGGATCTCGGCCGTTCGTTCGGTTGCCGTTTCGTTGGCCGACGCAGCGTTTACCGTGAACGAGCCTGCTCCGGACCCGGATTTCGCGGAGATCGTCAGCCAGTCGGCATCGCATTCAACTCGCCACGACCCGCCCGGGCAGGAGACCCTGACGGTCTCCGCCGCAGCCGGTTCGCCCGGAAGCGAGAGTGTCGACGGCGAAACCTCGAACGAGTAGGCTGCCTGCCTAATCGTGATCTGCTTCCGGAGATCCGGGTTCAGACGGCTGACGAGGTATATGACGCCGCTGCGGGGCGAGGTCGCTCCGTTGTCGGAGGGAGCCACGGCGATCGAACTGTTGCCCGTGCCGGAGGTTGGGCTGACGTTCATCCACGCCTCGGCATCCTCGACGTCCCAGCCGCCCATGCAGACGACCGGAACGCTTTGGCTCGAAGCCGCGGCAGCCTGGAAGTCGAGTTCAACGGGATCGCTGTTGAATTCGAAGGCGCTCTGGTTGACGGTGATGACCCGTTTCAGAGCCGGATTCTTTGTGCTCACGATCTCGAAGCTGCCGCTGCGGCTCGAAGTCTGGAGATTCTCTTCCACACGGACGCTTACCGAACCGTCGTCCGATCCCGAAGTCGGGACGACGCTGATCCAGCTGTCGTGGCTGTTCCCGACGCTCCAGCCGCCCATGCACGATACCGAAACCTGCTGGGAGCCCTCGTCGAGTGCCCCGAACGAAAGCGTCTGGGAGGAGGTGTCGAAACGGAAGGCCTCCTGCGAAATCTCGACCGTCTTCGTCAGCGACGGGTTCAGCGTGCTGGTCACCCGGACGCTCGTGCTCCGCGGCGAAAGTTCGAGGTTCTCGTCGACGCTAATCGAAATCGACCCGTCGTTCGAGCCCGACATCGGACTTACCGTTACCCAGTCGGCGGTGTTGGTTACCGTCCAACCCTCCATGCATTCGATCGTGACGCTCTGTTGCGTGGGGTTGATGGCCGGATACGACTTCTGTTCCGTTGTCGTATTGAACCGGAAGGCTTTCTGCGTCAACGTGATCGGCTTCTTCAGCGCGCTGTTCAGCGAACTGGTGACATAGAGCGTTACAGAACGTTCGCGGATGTCGAGGTTCTGTTGCGGCGTGATCGTGAGCTGTGCGTTGCCGTTCCCGGACTGCGGGGATACCATCGCCCACGTCGGGACATTCTCCACGCTCCAGCTGCCCATACCGCTGAACTGAACCTGCGTTGAGCCGGGATTCAGTGCTTCGTAGGTGTAGCTTGCCTGCGTCTCGTCGAACTCGAAGGCCGCCTGCGAGATCGTGATCTCCTTCTTGAGCTGCGGGTTCAGCGTGCTGACGATGCTGATCTTACCGCTGCGGGTGTGTTTCTCCGTGTTGTTGGCAGGCGCAATCGTAACCGTTCCGTTATCCGTGCCGGAGGTCGGGCTGACGTTCATCCACGCTTCGGCGCCCTGGACCGTCCAGCCGCCCATACACTCGACCGAAACCTGGTTCGACGTGCTGTTGAGGGCTTCGTAAGCATAGGAACTCTGTGCCGTTACGTTGAAGACGAAGGCCTTCTGCCGGATTGTGATCGGACGCTCCAAGCCGTTCAGCGAGCTGTGGAGGGCGAATTCGATCTCGCGCGGCGAGGTTTCGATGTTGTTGTTCACCCCGACGCTGACCTGGGCGTTGCCCGAGCCCGACGAGGGTGAGAGCGTCACCCAACTCGGAGCTCCGGTGAAGCTCCAGGCCCCCGAGCAGACGACCTGGAAGGTATGCTTCGTCTGGTCGACGGCTTCGTACTCGTAGGATACCGGGCTCGAATCGAACTCGAAGGCCGCCTGCGAGAACGAGATGTCGTGCGTGTGGCCGCCCAACGTGCTGATGACCTGCACGGTAGCCGATCGGGGCGAGAGCTCCGGATTGCTCTCCACGGTGAACGAGACGGAGCCGTTGCCGCTCTGCGTCGTTTGCGAAGACTTGATCCATGCCGGGAGGTTCGAGACGCTCCAACCGGCCGAACACTCGACCGTCGCGACGTAGGACGTGGTGACGATCGTCGGGACCTCGAACGACGAGGGCGAAACCAGGAAGATGAACTTATCCTGCGTAACCTCTACCGGGATGGTCTTGTTCGAACCGTTGTAGTTGCTGGTGAAGGTCACCGTGCCGGAACGCTGCTCCAGCAACGTGTTGTTCTCGGCCCTGAGCTCGACCGTGGCATCGCCCGTCCCGCTCATCATAGTCGGTGTGATCCAGTCGGGTTTCGACGTGATGCTCCAGTTGGCCGAGCACTCGATCTTGACCTGGCAGTACTGCGAGGTGGTCGGCAGGGTCGGGTACTGGTAGCTTTGCGGCGTCACGGTGAAGATATAACCCTTCTGCGTGATCTCTACCGTGCGCGTGATGTTGTTCAGCGTACTGGTCACCGTGATGGTCGCCTTCCGGGGATTCTCGTCCGTATTAGCCGTTTTCGGATGGTAGGAGATGGTCGCATTGCCCGGTCCGGAGGTCTGCGAAACCTCCAGCCATTCGGCCGAGCTGCTTGCGGTCCACGGTCCCGAACATGCAATGTTCAGGTTGTAATGGTCGGTGGAGAGCGTCGGCAGCAGCGTCTCACCGGGCGTTACCGTGAAGATGAAGGCTGCCTGCGTAACGGTGACGTTCGAGGTCAGCGAATTCTGCTTGCTGCCGAATTCGATGGTGGCGCTCCGTTCCTTGAGGTCGAGGTTCTGGCCTGCGGCCTTCAGCGTCAGGGCTTCGGCGACCCCGCCTCCCGTGCCTTCGGAGGCCGAAAGTATGATCCACTCGGGCACGTTCCGCGCCTCCCACTCGCCGGACGAGGTGACACTCAGGCTCCGGGGTTCTGCATCCACGTTTGCCAGCGAGAAACTCGTCGGCGCCACGTCGAATACATAGCCGTACTGCGCCACGTCGATCTTGCGTTCGACCACCTCCTCGCACAGCAGTACCACCTGACCCGAACGGTCCTCGCGCGTGGGGTTCGCACCGTCGGGGCAGATCGTCAGCGTCGTGATGTCCACGCCGTTTTCGGGCGAGGCGACGATCCACGACGGGGCCGAAGCCAGCGTCCAGGGACGTTCGGCATCCACCTCGACCTCCACGGGCTCCGGATGGGCCGCTTCGAAGACGTCGATCGTCTCCTTGTCGACGATAAACCGCAGATTGGCCTGCGAGAAGTTGAGCTCATAGGTGTCCAGCGGCCCGACGACCCGGATGACCATCTCGCGGGGTTCCCGGGAGATGTTGTAGGTCTTGGGGCAGAAGAGCAGTTCGGCATCGCCGTTTCCGCTCGCCGGAGAGTACGACAGCCAGTCCAGTTCGTCGGCCTCGTTGCGGAGCGCTGCCGTATACTGGCCCCAGTCGGCTCCGAGCGTCGGATCCTGTGCCGCGGCCGTTTCGGCCTGCTCGACCTCCTCCCGCAGCTCCACGAGGTTCGCAAGAACCGGCGTCAAGGTCCATTCGACGTTGCTGTGCAGCGTGATCACCTCGGCGTCGGACTCCAGCGTCTCGCAGTGATTCCACGTGAAATCGATCTTCTGACGCGACAATTCGATGTAGGGGTACTCCTGCGATACGGGAAGGCTCTCCGACAACGTTCCCGTCGAGGTCTCGATCCGCAGCGTGCACTCCCGGTCCTGGTAGGTGCGGTTCATGTCGGCGGACATCACCACCGAGGTCGTCCCCTTTTTCCCCTCCGAGGGGGTGAGAACGAGCCAGTCGGGCTTGTCGTACACCTTCCAGGGTGCGTCGGCCGTCACGACGAACGAAATCTCGCCGCCGATGGGCGGAATGACGGCACTCTGGATCGAAACGGCCGTGCCGTTCAGGACGGCTTCCTGTTGATTATTGTCTTTATCACATGCGACTGCCAGAAGAAGTACAGTGCAAACTGACAACAATAATTTCTTCATATATCAGCGTTTTTTATTTTCCGCGATGGTTGTCTGTTTTCCGGTTCCGGGCTCTCCCACCACCCGCCGGACCCGCAAGCGGGCGCCCCGGAAGGCGTTCGGCGCAAAGGCCGAAGCGGGAATGCCGGGAATCCCCGGATGCCTCGGTTTGAATTATCGGTCGTAGATCAAATCTCCGGGGGTGGCCTTCAGCAGCGAGTTCATCACCGCATAGACCGTATAGACCGAAGCGATGACAATGATCAGAATGGCGTAGAAGGTCTTGCCGCTCCAGAGCGACAGGTAATCGAACGTCCCGTCCTTGAGCAGCCCCAGCAGCGGCAGCAGCTCCTGGATGAACCACGTCACGGCCAGCGAAATCACCACCGAAGCGAAGATCATCGCCACGAGAATCAACACGTAGATGCTGATCAGTTCGTAGTTGCTGATACCGAAGGCCTTGAAGGTTCCCAGGTTGCGCTTTACCTTCTGGAAATAGGACTGCAGCAGGTTCACGATGAAGAGGATGATGCAGATGATCGCAAAGACGATCATCGTCCAGGAGAGGATGTTGGCCATGATGCTGACCTCGTTGAAGTTCTCCTTGGCGTTGATCTGCGACATCTCGATGTCGATGTCGAACTCCTCCTTGGCGAATTCCTGGAACGCGCCGATGCAGTTCAGGTCATTGAAGTGGACCGAAATGTAGTCGTCGCTGTCGTCCATGGAGTACATCTCGGTGTAGTCGTAGATCCGCAGGACGCCCGATTTGCCGTACTTCTCCATGATCTCGTCGGCGATCTGCCGGTTGATCCCGAAGTCGACCTCGTCCTCGTAGTCGAAATAGAGCGCCGCGAAACGCCCGCCCTTGAATCCGATCATCCGGGGGAACTCCTTGTTGCTGACTGCGTAGTAGGGCAGGTCGGTCTTTTCGGTTGTCAGACGCTCCAGGTCGGCCAGGAATGCCTCCACGTCGACCTTCTCCGGGACGTAGTAGAGCAGCGAAGCGGAGTAGCTGCTCTCATAGAGGTTGAAGGCGCGTCCGAGATTCTGCTGGTAGAAGAACTTCGTGCCGATCATGTCCATGTTGGTCGGCAGGCGCTTGACCACCGCCAGCACCGGAACCGGGACCTTTGCATAGTGGTCGTGGTAGATCTCCACGCCGAACTCCTCGCCTGCTTCCGGGTCGCAGTAGCCGTGGTAGTAGAGGTAGGCCGGGATTTGGTTGGCCGCGTAGCCCAGTTTGGCGTGCAGGGCGTCGTAGGTGATGATCACGCCGTAGGAGGTGTTGTCCAGCGCCTCGTCGGGAATCCGGCAGCCCGCCACGACGTTGTCCTCGCCCAGAATGGCATGGACCAGCGGCGTGTTGATATCCGCGAAGTAGCGGCATTTCAGGTTCCGGGCATCGTCGTTGCGGTCGAAGAACGACGTGTACCAGTACTTGTCGGTCTGGTAACCGCCGTAGTGGTACGTCGCCATGTTGGTGCTGTCGTTCAGACACTCCTCGAAGCGGTCGAAATCATTGCCCGCGAAGTTGTTCTTGATGTCGACCCAGTTGATGAAGGGGTCGTTCATCTTGTAGGAGAGGTAGTCGAGGCTCGCGTTGCTGAAGGCGATGGCCAGGAACGTCGCCGTCAGGACGCAGCTCAGCAGCCACAGGCTCGAATAGCGCTTTCCCAGGACGACCTTCCCCTCCCGCTTGACGAACAGCTTGAAATAGTCGTTGGATATGATCTCTCTGAATTTCATATGCGGCCGGTTTTTAGGTACAGTTCGAAATCGTTCGCCGTATAGCGCTCCGCACCGTTCGTCCAGCAATCCCCGTCCGGGGTGAAGACGCACGTGTCGTCGATCACGCCGTAGTAGGCGATCTCATCGGTGACGGTCGCCGAACGGCGGCTCTCCTTGCGGATCTTGATGATCACGTCGGCGAAGGTCACGGCCAGGTGCATGTCGTGCGACACGATAATGGCCGAACTCCCTTCGAGCTGCGAAAGCTTGTCGGAGAGCAGACCCATGGCCTTGACGGCGTTGTCGCTGTCGAGGTTTCCCGTGGGCTCGTCGCCGAAGAGCACCGAGAAGTCCGGAAGGATCGCCCGGGCGAAGGCCAGACGCTGCTGCTGGCCGCCGGAGAGCTCCTGGGCCATCCGCGAGGAGTCGATGTGCCCCAGTCCGAGTTCCGTGAGGATCTGGTGCGTCTTCTCGAAGGAGGACTCCTGCGAGTAGCCCTGCAGCATCCGCGTCAGGGCGATATTCTCATAGGCGGTGAAGTTCCGCATGAGGTTCGTGCTCTGGAAGATGAAGTTGAAGTGGTGGAGCCGGAACGCCGAGAGCTCCTTGTCGCTCTGTTTCCACAGGGCCGCCAGGTCGATCGTCTCGCCTTTCGGTTCGTAGAAGAGGAATTTCGTCTGCGGGTCGGGCACGATGGTGTTGTTCATCATGCCCAGCGTTTCGAGAATCGTACTCTTGCCGATACCCGATTCGCCGACGATGAAGACCTTCTTCCCGCGCGGGATCACCAGCCGCTTGATCTCAAGGATCACCTTCGAAACACCCGGAGCGAAGTGCTTGTCGTAGGAGCAGCCCAGGTGTTCAATCTCAAATAATTTATCCATAATTCGCTGTCGTTATTCGCATTAGGGCAGATCCTCGATCGGAATCCAGTAGTAGACCGCACCGTTGAACTTCTTGATAAACTTGTAGCTGTTGCTCTTGCTGATTGACAAGAGGTTGTTGTATTTATTCTTGAAGTCGTTGATGATCTTGCTGTATTCGCTTGCCGGAACTGCCTGCGGATCCGAGAGGTCGTTGAGCGAATAGCTCTTCAGGGCCTCGGCCGCCTCGTTCAGACCGGCAATCATGTTCATGATGTCGCCGTTGCTCAGGGCCGCCATCTGCGCGTCGGTCATACCCGGAGCCAGGCTCTTGACGAGGGCTTTCAGCGCCTCGATGTAGGGCGTGCGGTCCTTGACCTGCGAGTTCTGGGCCGCTTCGGCTACGGGGGCCAGACGCTTGAGCATCTCCTGGAACTCTTCCGCCGAGATGAAGATCACCGGCTTGAAGTAGTTGCGTCCGCTGGCGTCGCGCCGCAGGGCATAACCCCGGAAGTTCAGAATCGAATTCGTCCGATCCAGATTCTCCACCAGCTTCGCATCACCGCCCAGGGCCTTGATCACGAATTCGTAGTCGACATTGATCATACCTGGCGAGGGATCCGGACGCTTAATGAATTGTGTCTTGACAATCAGATCCAACTGGCGCTGGATCGTGTTGGCGAAGTCCGAAATGGCCTTTACCATGTGGGTCTGGAGCATCTCCGGGGCCATTTTGCCGTCATTCACCATCGCATCCGAGAAGCGGTGGTTGCAAATGTAGAGCTGGTCGCCCTCGATGTTGCCTTCGAAGTCGTAACCGTCCGGACGTCCGTTGGCCTTCGATTTGGTCTGGCGTGCGACAACCCGGATCTTCTCGTTGAGTTTGTGGTATTTGCCCTTCAGGCTTTCACGCATCAGCGTCAGCAGCTGGTCGTTGAAGTTGTTGTAGGCCGCCACGTTCTTGTTCTGCACCTGGAAGCCCATCAGGTGGATGTCCTTCTCTACGAGCTTGTCGATCAGCGACTGTGCCCCCACCTTCGTATCCTTCACGTCGTTGCCGCAGTCGCCGACGATCAGCATGATGTTGCTCTCGCCGTCGCGGAAGGCCAGTTGGTCCAGCGCCGTATTGATGCCGTTGTAGAGCGCTTCCTCCTGGGTGCGGTCGCTGGCCGAACTGCGGATTCCGTAGCTGCCGCCGCTGTCCAGGAAGGCGTTCACTCGCTCCAGATTGTGCCGTGCCGAGGTCATCGGAAGCACTTCGGCCAATCCTGCACCGTCCGTGTAGTCGCGGTAGATCACGACGCCGATCCGCAGGTTATAGTTCCTTGAGAAGAAGTCGCAGGCCTCCTTGAGCGCCTCCTTGACCTTGGGGTAGTAGGGCTCCATCGAGGAGGTTCCGTCGATGACCACCGCCAGGTTGATGCGCTGCATCTTCCGGAGTTTATCTTCCTTGAGTTTGTCGATGGTCGGCTCGTCGGTCGAGGCCGAGGTACCCTGCGCCTGTCCGCCCAGCGTACTGAACGTCGACATGTTGTAGACAGTCTCGTTCGAGCCGTCGAGGATCGGGAAACGCAGGTGTTCGGGAGCCATCCGGAAGAAATCACGGCCTTTCCCCGTTGTGTTCCGCTTTTCGAAGGGGATAAAACTGATGGGGCGACCCTGCTGCGAGACGGCCTCCGACTGCGTGGCGAAGATCTTCACCTGTTCGTGTGTGGCGGCGTAATACTCGATGTCTCTGCTATCCCAGGTCGGTTCGAGGCACGAACGCTGGTTCCACGGCACGAACGAGCGCTCCGGAACCCAGCAGTAGAGCACCTGGTCCGACATCGAACCGTCGACCCGGTTCTGGATGGCCAGCAGCGCCATGTCGTTCTCCTGCTTCATGATGAAGTAGAAGTTCATGTCCGTCATTAGAGGAATCGACTTCCCTTTCTGGTTTGGGTTGAGGTAGCCCGCACCGAGTGTCCCCGAGATGTTTTTCGCTTCGAGGTTCACGCACAGCAGCGCCTTGTTGTAGATGCCGCGGTCGTTGGCCAGGCAGCTCTGCCACAGCAGCAGGTGGTTCATGGGGATCCACCCCTTGCATTCGGCCAACTCCGAGATCAGCGGGTATTGCAGTCCGACTTTCGGCTCCGAATAGACCAGGGCGTAGTTCCCCTGGATCTGGGCGATGCGCACCCGTTCGTTGAAGTCCAGCGACGAAAATTTCGTCGATGAATTCGGCGATTCGTAGGTCGTATTGTCCGCGCGGTCGCTGTAGACATCCCAATAGGTCGCCTGTCCCTTGCCGGGGGCATCCGTCTGTCCGAAGTCGCCGGATTTCATGAATGCCGCAGCCTCTTTTTCGGTCAGGATGATGGCGCCGAGTTTTTTGGGCCGGAATGCCTCGCATTTCTTCGGCATCTGCGGCGCGGCGAGTGCCGAACCGATGACCGTCGTCAAAAACAGGGATAATGCTATTTTTTTCATGGTTACAGGTTGATTGAATTCTCGTTAGTAGGGCATCGGGAGGAACTTCTTCGATGCACACAGCGCCTTGCTCCCGAAGGGCAACTCTTCGTTGTAGGGCAGCGGGTCGTCCGCACCGTACATGATGTTGACCCGCAGGTAGCCCGACTCGATCATCTCTTTCATGTCCATGATGAAGAAGAGCGACGCAATGATGCTTTCGTTGTACTTCAGCGTCCAGAAGGCCGAATTCACGTAGTAGATCCACTCGACCGAGCGGTAGAGTCCCTTGCCGTTTTCGTCAATGATGTCGTCGGCGTTGAAGATCTCCTGGATCTTCGCGCAGTCGACCACCGGTTCGATGTTGTGCGAACGTTTGATCTGCAACTCGTCCACGATCCGGTCGAACTCCTGCTGGTTGTCGTTCTTCGTGTTCACCTGCGCGACGATCGGATTCTCGGCATTGGCCAGGTAGAAGATCACGGCCCGGGATTCCGGATAGTTGATCGCGTCGGTGAAGGCATCCCTCAGACGCTCGATAAGCGACTGCACGGCCGTATATTCGTCGTGGGTGATGTAGATGAACGTGAGGTCCTGTTCCGACTTCTGCTGTCCGAGTGTCGGAACCGTGCCGAGCAGCAGGCTCGCCAAAAGCAAACAAATCCGTTTCATAACTCGATCCTTACTCCTTGATCCGCACCTTGAAGCGCCGGACCTGGTTATACTCGTCATATTGCGGGGTTCCGACCACCTCGATCGTCCAGCCGTTCGCCGAACGGTCGCTCATCAGGGCGCCGATGTTCTGGGCCGGGACGAAACCCTCGGGAATGTATTCGTAATCGATCTTCAGATCCTTGTCGTCCGCGAAATAGATGTAGAACCAGTCGTCCATGGGCTTGTTGAGCTTCTCCTGCAGCATCCCTGCGGAGAGTTTCGTAACCTTGTCGAATCCGCCGATCGTCTCGCGGAGCTGCTCCCCGGTCCGGGTATTGACCACGACCAGGTCGTATTTCCCGCTCTCCGACGGTACGACCAGGGCGAATCCTCCGTTGCGCGACGTGTATTTCGCTTCCGAACGCCCCACTTCGCAGAGCCGGTATTCCAGCGGATCGCCCGAAGCGACCGTTGCTTTCGCCCGGCAGGCGAAGCCGAAACGGCGGTTGGCGCGCCCGACCAGCGGTTTCCCGTCGAGAACGGGCATCGTATCACCCGCCGGGACAGCCTCCGGGGCTGCCGGTTCAGCCGGAACGCCCGCTCCGGACGTTGCAGGCTCGTTCGGAATGCCATCTGCTCCCTTTTCCGTTTCGGATGTTGCCGCGGTTTCCGAAGCGGCCGAATGCTCCTCTTCCGCACTCGTTGCCGCTTCTGCGCTTTCCGCCTCTTCGGCCTCTTCTGCGCTTTCCATGTTTTCCGGGTCGGGTCGGGTCGCATCCTCGGTCTGCGGGCGGCCGGATTCCGTCACTTCACCTCCGAAAAGGGAACCGCCTCCTCCGCCTCCTCCGCCGCCTCCGGTGTTCGAGGCGAAGAGTGTATCGCTCTTCTTCTCTCCGATCGGAAGGACGACGCCGATCGCCAGGCAGGCGAAGAAGGTCAGAACCAGTCCGATGATGCACAATATTCGTTTGTTATCCATGGTTTTCCAGACTAAAATTTAAACATAAGACCCAACTCAAGCCACATGGCCTGACGACTGAACGAGACACAGTCCATGAACGACCGCGTGGCGACATCCCCGCCCAACTGTCCCGAATAGACCAGCGGGTACATCTGTTCGCCCGTACTGAAATAGGGGTTTTCGTTCGATTCGTGGAGGTTGCCCATCCCCATCTCATAGCTGAACTTGGCGTAGACGAACATCCGCTGCTGCAGGACGTTGTAGTTGATTGCAACACCGCCTGCAAGACTCATCGACGTGGAGTTGCCGTAGTCGCTGGGGTAGAGGAACTGCTCGTAATCCCGGTCGATTGCCCCGAAGGCATTTTCCGACTGTTCCTCCACGATCTGGCCGTTGTAGTCGCCGCAGACCCGTCCGGTGATGTGGAACGGATCGACCTTGAGTGAACTGTTCAGGTAGATCTTGGCCCCGAGGTTCCAGCCCAGCGAGAGATTCCGCGCCAGTTTGTGCTCGAAACTCAGGTAGACCGGCACGACCATGTCGGTGTACTGGACGCCCTCCGAGATCCGGTCGATTTCGTATTGCCGCTGATAGGAGACTCCGTTGCGGTCCGTGGTCCGGTAGGAGTAGTTGATCGGTCCCGCTTCGAGCGTCAGTTTGCTTGATGACAGGGCGATACCGGTGTAGATGCCCAGGCTGAACGAACGTCCGATCGGAATCGCATAACCGATATCCACGCCGGTCTCGAAGGCCGACGACGAACTGGACGAGAAGGCAACGGGGGTCGAGAGCTTGAAGGCCGACCCCATCGAGATTCCGGCCCGGACCTTTGCCCGCCAATGCGTTTTGGTGTATTTGAGCTGCAGCAGCTCGTAGCGGTCCGTGCGGGCCAGCGTATCGGCCTTGATCCGCACGTCGTCGTGCCACGAGCGGAGGGTTCCCGGCCGTGCGAAGGCCTGGTCGAAACTGTTGAATGCGAGGTGTCCCTTGCCGCTCAGCAGCCGCAGGTCGTTCTCCGAATTCTTGTTGATCACCAGGAAACGGTCGGGAAGCGGCGCGACGTCACTCTTCAGTTCTCCCTGGATGTCGACGATCCGGCAGCGCTCCTCCTGCGGGTCGTAGGCGAACTCCGCCGTCAGATCGTAGTCCGCCCCGTAATACTCCGCCGATGAAAACAGAATGCCGTTTGCGTCGTTGTAGCTCAGCTCTTTGGAGAACTTGACCCGGACATGCCAGGCATCGTCTTTCCAGAAGGGGTGTTCGCTGGTGACGTTCTTGATTTCCGACGCCACGTTCTGCCGTGCCTGCAGTTCGTCGATATACTTCGCAACGGGAATCCGTTTCCCGGGGGCGTAGTCCAGCAGATCGGAGTAGATGTTCGCCGAACTGTCGCAAAGCTCCAGGAAGAGGTATTTCGAATCCGGACCGGACATCGAAGCACAGACCTCGTACTGCTCGATGGCATCCAGCAGGCGCGCATTGATTCGCCGCCGCTCCGCATTGGTCAGACTCTGCCCTTCGGATGTCAGCGGGGACAACAGCCCCATCAACAATACAGATATAGCCGCAAGGTTTTTCATCGGAAGATAATGTTTAGTAATAGACCGATTGCGAGTCCCGCAACAGCCGATACGGGCCATAACCACCATGCAACGGCGCCCGAAGCCGCGGGCAGAACGGGGGATTGGACCCGGTTCCCCGGATCGGTTTTTCCGCTCTTCGTCCGCGGGTTGACACGATCCAGGTCCACGATGAATTCGGCACCGTTCTGGTAGCGCTTGGCCTGTTGCTTCTGGGTGGCCTTTTCGACGATCCGCCGGATATCCTTGTTGGGAATGTCCCCTACGGGAACCTTCTTGGTGATCTGCGCCGAAAGGACCTCCTGATCCGAACCGCTGAAGGGCAGGTGGCCGACGCACAGCTGGTAAATCAGAATTCCCAGGGCATAGATGTCGGTTGTCCGGTCCTGATGCTGGACGTCGCCCAGGGCGAGTTCCGGGGCTGCATAGTTGACCTTGCCCAGGAACGATCCCGCACTGGTGAGTTTCTTCTCCTGGGTTGCCGAAGCGTCGATGTGTTTGCAGACACCGAAGTCGATCAGCTTGATTTTGCCGTCGATGGTGATCATGATGTTGCTGGGGTCGATGTCCCGGTGTATATACCCGTTGTCGTGCAGGGCCATGATGCCCGACAGAACACCCCGCATGATCTTGACGACCGCAGCGTCCCGATCCGTGGAGTACTGTTCGTACAACTGCTCGGCAAGCGGGATCTGCATCCCGGAGCGGTCGGTCGTCACCCCTTTGAGCACCTGGTCGAGATTCACGCCCACCAGGCGTTCCATGATCATGTAGTAACGCACGATGTTGGCATCGTGCATCGGGTCGTACTCGATGTTGGAGACAAAACCGTACATACGCAGCAGGTTCTCATGCACGATCTGGATCGATGACTCCCGCATGGCCCGCTCGATCAGCTGGGGATCGCGTGCCAGGTCGTCGCGGATCTCCTTGATGGCCACGTAGATCCGGAAATTCGACATCTCGTCGACCCGGAATCCGTGGAAGATTCGGCCCATACCGCCCTCGCCCAGCGGGGTGCTGTCCCGGTCATACTCGTAGTAGATGCCCTGATAACGCTCGGCCTCGCCCTGAATCCTGATTATGTTCATATCGGTTTTTCGCTAAGAAAGGATACTTGCTCTTATTTCCGGTGGAGCGGCTTCTTGCCCTTCACCTCCAGCGCGATGCACTTCGACGACTCGTCGAGCGGCAGGATCACGTAGATCCCCGGTTCCGAGAAGAGAAGCGTCAGCCGGGTTCTGCGCCCTTCGTCGATCTTCTCCATGTCGAAGCTTACATACGGGTTGGAGAGCGAGGCTGCGACCGCTTTTTCCGTATAGGTGGGGTATTTCCCGGCCCAGAGATGGTACTTCTCCGAGGTGAAGACCTCTTGTTTCGTCGTCTTCACGATGCGGAGGGCGGAGTAGGCTACGGCCGGCATCTCGATGCGCACGGTGTCGCCCACGAAAGCACTCGCCGTGACGGGATCTTTCACCAGGGAGAACTTCTTGGAATAGGGGATTACGGTGAGGCGTTCGATCTCCTTGCCGTTGAGCAGAACGCCATTCGTGGACTCCGTTTTTTCGACCTTCTTCTCCTCCTCCTTTCCCGGCTCTTCCGGTGCGACGAAGGCATGGTTGACCGATTTCCGGTAGCGGGCGATTCCCGACAGCGGGATCGTCTTTTCGATGCCCGTCTCCCGGACGATCATCGTGATGTCGGAACCGATTTTCCGGCTCACGATAAAGCCCTCTACCGTTTCGCCGTCATTCGATTCCACCCGGTCGAGCAGCGGGGTCTGCTCCCACAGCGGGGCGTTGAAGTCGATGCGCTCCGAACGGATGCTCATCACCTCCTTCATTTCCGCCGTATAGATGTTGCCGTCGAGGTCCTTTACCTTGATCTCCGCTTCGGGGATGATCTGTTCGATGATCTGGCCTTCGTAACGGGCGCCGTTATTCATCGTGACGATATCGCGGATTCCCGATTTCGCCCCTTCGATATTGGGCGTTTTGGTCGTCCGCACCACGTCGTTCCAGTCGAGTGCGAAGTGGTCGTCGCTGCACGACAGCAGTTTCAGCCGCGAACCCTGCTCCAGAACGAGCGCATTCCGCAGCTGCCGGTCACCCTTGATCGAAACCGTGGCCACCTCGATGTTGCGGACCGAATCCCGATGCGTTTTGATCCACTGCTGGAGTCGTTCGGGAAGCTGTTCCACGGGTTTCGTGGCGTATGAGATCGAGGTCACGTCGGACGACTCGACCAGAAGCGTTGCCTGTTCGGTCGTTACCGAGAGACTTTTTCCCGGAATCTGCTCCGAAATATAGCCTTCGTATACGGAGCCGTTTTTCGTGTAGACTTGATCGATGTTCTGCGCCGTTGCCGGAAGAATCCCTGCCAGCGCTGCGGAACACCATGCTAAAAACCTGATTGACATGTTTCAACTTGTTTTGTGTACGGCCCGATGCAACGGGGTATCCCGTTGCCGTCTCCTGAACGGGGTGCGTTTTCGCGGTCGAATCCGGGAGCGGCCCAACGGACCGCAGACCCGGATTCATCTCCGTTTCGGAGAGCCCGAACCGTATTTCGATTCGACCTACGGTTGATTAGTACGCCTCTTTGGCCTCCTGGAGCAGGCGGTTGATGTAACGGGCCTTGACGGCGAAATTGAATCCCTGCTTGTCGAGGATTCCGGCATTGACCACGCCGACCAGACGGCCTCGTCTGTCGAATACCGGCGAGCCGCTCGATCCTTCGGCGATGGGAACGCTCAGGTTGTATTCGATCTTGTGGTTGTTCTGCGTAATGTCGCCCGAGACACCGTTCGCCTGCAGCGGCTTGGAGGGCATCTTCTCGAAATCTCCGGTATCCTGAAGCGTTTCGATCAGCGGGAAGCCCATGGCATAGACCGGCGAACCGACGGCGATATCTTCGCTCTTAATCTTCGAAACCGGAATGTAGGAAGCACCTTCCGGCAAGCGGTTGTTCATGGTCTGGAAGATCGCCAGATCCATCTCTTTTGTCTTGCTCGAATAGATGACCCGGCAGCGAGTAACGTTCGTTTGATCAAAGATCTGACTGTTCGGAATGACGACCGTGTTTTCCAGATATCCTTCAACCTTGATGTCTGCATCTGCTACGTCCACCCCGTATTTGTGGCGCTGCTGGTCCCGATACCATGCTTTGATACTTGTTTGCAGTTCCGTGTCGAAGTCCCAAGGCTTGGCGACATGAAGGTTCGTGACGATGGCTCCGTCTTCGGAGATGAAGAACCCCGTAGCGGCGGCGACCATTTGGTTATTGCCGTTGAAATAGTACCATTCACCATCTTTGCTGTTGCGGACGCAGCGGACTGTTTCCCTTTCCGGAGCCGACAACTTGTAATAGTACGTGGTGATGATGGCAGCCGTAGCCGGGGAGTAGGTCCTGTAAATCCGGGCATCGCTCCAGTGCAGGATCAGATAGACCACCACGCCGATAATGACTACGGCGACTGTCGAGATCCCGGCGATGATGCCTCCTGTTGATTTGCGGTGACCGCCGTTGCCGCCCTTGCTGCCCGAAATCGGATTGATGATTGCCTCCCCGGCGCATTTGATCTCGTCGCGCTTGGTGATCGGGAAGTCCTGGTTCTTCGGAATTGTCACGCCGTTTACGCTCGTGCCGTTCGAACTGTGGTCGCAGATATACCACTTGCCGTCATTTTTTTGCTTGATGGTTGCATGGAACCGGCTCACCATGTCGTTGTGGAGCTGGATGGTATTCATGGCGTTCGTTCCGATGCTGATGATGCGCTTGACGTCGGACTGCTGGATGACCGGTACGAGATTCCAGTTCAGCCGTTCGTTGGCAAAGGTGACCATATCCTGGCGGGTTACCTGAACCTCCTTTCCCGGAGTCAGTTTCGATCCGTTCACGTAGGTTCCGTTGCTGCTGCCCTTGTCCGTGAGCAGCATGTCGCCATTGTCGAGCAACAGCAGTTCGGCATGGTTCGAACTGCAGAATTCACTATTCAATACGATCTGTGACTGAGCAGACCGGCCGATAGTATAAAGTCTCATCTTATTTGGGTTTTAACGATTAATAAATTGCATCTATCAATTCCGGCTTTTTCTCCTGCTCTTTCTTCTCCTGCTCCTTGTTTTCCGGTTTGGTGGATTTTACGGGTTTGTTTTTTTTCTTTTCCGATTCTGTCGTTTCCTCCTTTTCGCTGTCTGATGCAGCATCCTGATTTCCCGAATTCGGATCGGTCGGGGTCGGAGTTCCCGGTGTATTCCAGTTGTCGGGGTGGTTCGGATCTGCATAGAAATCGATTCTGTTCTGCGACGAACGGACCAGGGCCGAGATGCCCCAGGCCCCGCCGCCGAGCACCAGAATGGCGGCAAGCACGGCTACGGTCCAGATCGTGGCCGTGTTGTTCTTCGGAACCAGCGACCAGTCCAGATCGCGGACATGCGCGAACGAGATCACATCGTCGCGTGTGACGGGGATTTTTTCGTTGGAAGACATCTTGATCCCGTTGACATAGGTACCGTTGCGGCTCTTGTCGATCAGGAAATATTTGCCGCCCTTGCCGATCTCCAGAATGGCATGTTCCCGGCTCACGACGTCCGTCGAATCCGGAATGCAGATGTCGCACGCCGGATTCCGTCCGATGGTTAAGAATTTTTTCATAGGGTTGCTTCGATTGATTGTTTTTCTGCATTCGGTTGTTCGGACTCCGCGTTGGATTCCGGTTCAGCCCCGGCGGGCTGGGCAGGCTGGGAGGTCTGCCTGGAAATCTTGGCCGTTTCGGGGGCTCCGGGAACTTCGGAGTTGGCGGACGCTTCGGACACCTCGGACTCCCCGCTGATTTCCAGCAGTTCGGTCGCATCGTCCGACGGAAGTGTTTCGGATGACGCTTCCTCGCTCTGCACGGGCTCCGTGCCGGACGGTTTTGTCAGCAGGTATACATTCAGCGCGATGCTGGCAAGCAGCAGTACGGAGAGTGCGATCAGCGTGATTTTCAAGGTCTTGCTCATCTTCTCTTTCATTAAGGAGTTAGTCTTCATTTCTACGATGGCAGCCGTCAGGTTGTCGTGATTGCCGCCTTTCTTGTGGCCGATCCGATCCACGAGGTCCGCCGTCTTTTCGAGGACCAGGTCGATGCGTTTCCCGGCCAGGTGCTCGATGAGCCGGGGCTCGGGCATACTGCCCCAGAAGCCGTCCGTACACAGCACGAACCGGTCCCCCTTGAGATAGGGGCGCACCTCGATCTCCGGGACGATCTCGCCGTAGACGCCCAAAGCCCGGAGGATGATGTTCGACTTGTCGGACAGGCGGGCCTGCTCTT
Source organism: uncultured Alistipes sp. (assembly GCA_944321755.1). Lineage (GTDB taxonomy): Bacteria > Bacteroidota > Bacteroidia > Bacteroidales > Rikenellaceae > Alistipes. The sequence goes on along the minus strand of CALUMM010000032.1, from coordinate 2,351 downwards.
CGGTCAGAATCCCGCTTTTGACCATCTCGAAGACCATCGAGTGGTCGAACGTCCTGAAAACCTTCTTCCGGCCCCGCAGCTGGTAGATCCGGCTGTCGCCGACGTGCGCGAGAACGGCACACTGCTCTGAAAAGATTGCGGCCGTCACGGTCGTCCCCATTCCGTAGAGTTCGGGGTTCTGATGCCCGGCCTGCAGGATGTCTGCATGAGCCTTGCGGATGGCATTCGTCAGGGTATCGCTCGGATCGGCGCTCTCCGGGACGGCCCGGATGAAGTCGAGGATGCTCTTGACGGCGATCATCGAGGCGAACCGGCCTCCCTGCATTCCGCCCATTCCGTCGCACACCACGACAACCGAACCGATCGGCGCATCGCAAAAGCCATAGTTGTCCTGATTCTCGGACCGTCCTCCGATCCGGGAATCCACCATGCCTTTCAGCGGATATTCTGTCTTAATCAGTTCCATTCGATATTATAGGATAGCAAGGAGCAGCAGGAGCGATCCTGCAATCGCCAATACGATACTCCCGATTGTTATGATCGTCCTCCCGGGTCCGTGGGTGTCCTCGTCCCCGTCGGCTTCGGGCCCTGACCTGCAGACGGACAGGAACCGGCATAAGGCCAGATTCATCTCCGCTGCCGAAGCGTAACGCTCTTCCGGCCGTTTTTCGGTGGCACGGCGAAGAATCCCGAACAGTTCGGGCGGCAGCCGCGGGTGTTCCGGCAAAGGTTTGTGCCGCTGGTTGTCGAGGGTTTCGGCCGTTGTGGAACCGTCGAAGGGGTTGCGGCCCGTGATCAGTTCGTAGAGCGTTACGCCGAACGAATAGATGTCGGTTCTCGCATCGATCCGTACTTCGTCGCGTTCGTCGGGAATCTGTTCCGGAGCGGCATACTGCGGGGTTCCGATGAACTCCCGGACTCTGCCGTTGCGATCCTGCAGGGCGTTGGCCACGCCGAGATCCATCAGTTTCACGCAGGAATGGCTGTCGATCATGATATTCGACGGCTTGACATCCTTGTGTACGATTCCGTTGTCGTGCAGATACTGCAGGGCCGACAGGATCGGGCGGATGTTTTCCACGATCCGCAGGGTCCGTTCCTCCTCCGTAAAGGAGGACAGACGGCGCCTCACGTGCTCCTCGAACGTTACGCCCTCGATGTACTCGCTCAGCACGAACATCGGGCCGGATCCGTAAAAGGCCTCGCAAAAACCGATCATCCGCACGATGTTCGGATGCCGGAAGACCAGCGACGCTTCGCGCCGCGCGCATTCCCGGACCTGTTCGATCCCGGCGTACTCGTCCCGGATCCGTTTGATCGCCACGTGGGCGCGGGTTGCATAGTTGAATCCCAGGTAAACGGTTCCGGTAGCGCCATCGCCCAACGGAGGGTCCGTCTGGTTGTAGAAGTACCAGCATCCTCCGACGAAGAGATAGACGAACGGAGAGAGAGGATCGGCCACCACCTGTTGCATGAAACGTCGGCTACGGCTTCGGGAGAGACTGCTATTTCTTTATGCCGGGCATGATCTTGGTTCCGCCTGCGGGTGCGGACGGTTCATTCGGACGCATGTTCCCGCCGCCCATGGGGTATTGGGGAGGCATTCCGTAGCCACCGCCTGCGGGAGGCATTCCGCCCATGGGAGGCATCCCGCCCATCGGGGGCATTCCCGGCATTCCCGGCATGGGGGCCATTCCGGGCATATTCGGCTGCATCGGCATATTCCCTGCGGGGATGAAGTCCTGACGCGGTTCCAGACCCAGCGATTTGGCATCGATGAGGATGAAATAGAATTCGTAGTGTTCACCGAAGGTGATGATGTCGCCGTTGTGGCACTCCTGGGCGTCGAATCCGAGCGAACTTCCGTTGAGCAGGGTTCCGCAGGTCGAGCGCGAGTCGCGGATGGAGACCCGCACGCTGTCGGGGTTGCGCATCTGGCGGATGACGATTTCCGCATGGTTGTCCGAGATGGTGGCTTCGGAGAGGCGGACCGAGCAGTTCGTGGCCCGGCCGATGGTGTTCAGGCCCATGTAGAGCGGCCAGTACTCACCGCACACGGTACGGGAGACGCTGTAGAGGAATCCCATGATGGGTTTGTGGGCTTCCGTGACGGGAGATCCCTGTGCTGCGGGGGCGTTGTTCATGCCGGGGAAGTGCGTTCCGCTGTAATTGCCGGCAGGCATTTGCGGGGTTGCACCCATTTGGTTCATGGGAATGGCTGTCTCCTGGTGATCAAAGGAATTCCCCATTCCCGGAATCACCGTTTTGTTGTTGCTCATAAATGCTTGTTTTTTAGCGTATTGGTTGTTTATTTCTGCCTCTGTTCGGCGGTTTCTTTGCAAGAAACCGTA
>CALUMM010000031.1 GCA_944321755.1 uncultured Alistipes sp. | reverse complement strand
CTCACCCGTGACGGTCACCGTCTTGCCCAGGTAGAACTTGTTGTCGGCACCGCCGTCCTCGGCCTCCATCTTCACCAATACGGGAGTTGCCGGACCTACCGGGGTCGTATCCACCCGCCAGGCCGATACCACCGGCGTCGTCTGTGCGGGCTCACCCCACTGGGCCGTCAGCGCGCCCTCGGCTACAACCGGATCGGTCTGCGCGATCGACGAGGGGAACTTCACCGTCACGGCACCGGCCTCGGCCGACAGCACGATCAGGTCGTAGTCGCCCCACTTCATGCCGCTCACCAGATCGAGGTGCTGACCCGTGAAGGTCACCTCGTCACCGATCAGGCTGTTCTTGCCCTCTTCCTGGGAAACGGCGTCGAACTTCGGCGTGTGCATCGTGAAGAGCGCCTCGCCCGTCACGTCGATCGTCGCCGTACCCCACTCGGCCGTGATGGCCACCTGGCTGTCACCGGACTCGTACTCACCGGCCGGAACGGCAAACTTCACCGCCTCGGCCGTCACCTCCGTAAAGTCGGCCGCCTCGACCGTCACCGCTCCGAAGTGTACGCGGGTGATCTGCTCCAGGTTGCGGCCCGTGAGGGTCACCTCCGTGCCGACCGTACCCTCGGTCGGGGCATAGGCCGTAATCAGGGCATCCGTCACCGGAATTGTCACATAGTAGGGATAGTGGAAAATAACGCTTTCACCGTCGGCGTCGTAAACATCCAGCCACACCTGATACGGTGCGTCCTGCTGCGCGAAATCCAGGGCCGGAACCTTGAATTTCAGGGTTTTGATCGTTTTCTCGGTGATTTCGGCTTCGAGATCGCCCAGGGTGACGTGCGACACCCGGTCGAGGTTGAAGCCCTCGGCCGAAACCTCCGTACCGACATAGGCGCGGGTGCTGCCGCTCTCGTCGGTCATCGGCTTCAGCGACGACGAGTTGATCGCCGGGGTGTTCCGGACTTCGACCTCGTTCATTTCGGGGCCGCACGCGGTCAATGCCGCGAGCGAGCCCGTCAGAATGAGAGCCAGATATTTCGTGAATCGTTTCATCTTCGGATGTTTTTCAGGTTAGTTTGCAAGTTTGGAATAGTCGTAGTCGTACTTCTGCCAGTAGCAGTCGAAAGTTACCGTACTGTTGCCGTAGTTGGGCGTCGAGGCCTGATAGACCTTGAAGTCGATCGTCCGCACGTGCAGCAGGCCGATTCGTTTCACGTTGGCGGCCGGAGCATCCTTCGAGAAACCGTTGTTGGCGTAGTAGAAGACCAGGAAGACCGCATCGACCGGATAATTCTCCTTATCCTTGAGCTCCGCAGTCTGATAATCGCACCACGTGCTCGACTTGATTCCGCCGCTCACCGACGTAAGGCCGATTCCGCAGCACGTCTGATCCGTCGTATTGAGCGGGAAGGTCTCCTCGTCGATATGCTCGATCTGGCCGTTGAGCACCTTGTCGATCAGGGCCTTTTCGCTGGCATCGGCCGCATTCAGGTAGCGGAAGCCGAGGATCGGAGTACCCGGCAGGGTGGTATTCCCGCCCGGGACACGGTTGTCATTGCTCGACGTGCCCGAAGGATTCGACGCATTGATGAAGAAGTTCTTCAACTGGCTGTTCGAGTTGGCCGGGGAGTTGATCTGCAGCACGTTGCCGCTCACGGCCGAGAAGAAGAAGTAGGGAACCACCGAGTAGTAATCCTCGTCGGAAACCACACCCGGCTTGGGCTGGTTGGCCGAGCCCCATTGGCTGTTGCAATACTTCATGGCCACGGGATCCAGATCGGTTTTCCATTTTTCGTTGGCGTAGATCTGACCGTTCTCCGGCGAGAAGAACGACGTAAAGCTGCTCTCCGCAACACGTCCCTGGCAGACCGTCGAGATATTCTCCCAGAACTTCACGAACGGAACATAGACCACGAACGCATCGCTCAGGACGATCTTCTCGTTTCCGTCGAAATACTCGGCAATCGCCGAAGTGGTCGTATCGCCGTCCGGGAAATCACCGGCCGGGACCGTGAAGGTCAGCGACGAGGGCTGTTTCGAAACCACGGCTTCAAAATCGCCGACGAGAATGCGGTCGACCTTGTCGAGGTTCTCGCCCGTCAGCGTGATGGACTTGCCCACGGCGGTGCGCTCCAGCACGATCGGCTCGTCGAATTTCGGGACCAGACGCACCACCTCGATCGAGGGGGCCTCGTCGAGCGGCGTGGTCACCGACGACGTACCGTTGAAGTAACGCAGCGTGATGCGCACGTTGCCGTTCTCGACATACGGAACCCGGGCTACGATCTCCGAAGCGCTCTGCTCGTAGATTTCACCCTCGTGGCTCTCCTCGCAGCCCTCGGCCGTGTAGAGCACCGCCTCGACGGCCGTCAGGTCCGAACCCGAGAGCAGCAGCCGCTCGCCCATGACCACCGATTCCTGCAACAGGGCCGGCTTCAGCGACGGTACGGCATACGAATAGGTGAACGAAGCCTCCGATTCCCCTTTGCCGACGCTGTTTTCCAGGACAATCCGGCCGTCGCGGCCGTTGACACCGGCCACGATCGAGAGACGCGAGTCGGAGACCTTCTCCTTGATGACCATCTCCTGATCGCCGATGTAGGCCTTGGTGACGCCGCTGAGCGATTGTCCGGTGATGATGATTTCGGTTCCGATCGGGCCCGAGGCGGGTGAGAAGGATTCAATGACGGGGGATTGTTTCACCACCTCGTTCACATAGGTCTTGTCGCAGCCCGCCGCAAACAACATCCCGGCGGCAGCGGCAAAAGCACATATCTGATTTACGATTCGTTTCATAGGTTTTTGCTGTTATCGGTTTAGTAGCCGGGGTTCTGGGCCACGTCGGGGTTGATATTGGTCACCGAGATGGGGATCGGGAGCAGGACCTGCCACTCCGAGATGGGATTGACCACGTAGTTATATCCGGAGTAGAAGATCTCCGAAGCGAGGTAGTCGTTGACCGTCGACACGGCGACATCCCAACGCATCAGGTCGAACCAGCGCTGGTTCTCGCAGGCCAGCTCCAGACGGCGCTCGTTGCGCACGGCCTCGCGGAACTGATACTTCGACGAGAGGTCGGCCGTCGTGTAGGTCGCCACCCCGGCGCGCTCGCGGATCATGTTCAGATAGCGCATGGCCTCGTCCGTGGGTCCCGACGTCTCGTTGATCCACTCGGCCAGCAGCAGCGCCACATCCCCCACGCGCAGCACGGGCCAGTCGTTCTCGCCGTCGTACTCGGAAGTGATCGGCGAGAGGAACTTGTCGCACCAGCGATCCTCCACATCTTTACCGGTCGTGGCGTTGTAGTAGCTCTCCTTGAGGGTCACCTCCTTGCGCTTGTCGGGGCTGTCGGCCGTGCCGTTGTTGTTGTAGGCCGACACCAGATCGTCCGAAGGATAGTTGTAGTGCTTGGGCGAACCCATGATCACGTTGTTACCGTTGTTCAGCGGGCCGAAGAGCGTCCCGAAGGGGCATCCCAGGCCGACGTTGCCCGAAAGGTAACGCACGGCGAAGATGATCTCCTTGTTCATCTCGTTGTCGATCGAGAAGATCTGGTCGTAGGGAACCAGATCGGCGCTGCTCTGCGGATTCCCGGCCGAAGCCAGCACGTCGCGCAGCAGATCGCCGGCCTTCATGTAGTTCTCCGAACCCACCTCGTAGCGGGTCATGTAGACCTTGGCCAGCAGACCCTTGGCGGCGGGCATCGTCGCGCGGCCCAGGTCGGCGGCCGCCGACTGTTCGGGGAGCATGTTGTTGTCGATAATCGCGTTCAGGTCGCCCTCGATCAGCGCGTAGATATCCTCCACGGGCGAACGCTGCATGTAGCGGGCCTCATCGGCGCCGGTCTTCTTCGTCACGAGGAACACCGGACCCCACAGCCGCACGAGATTGAAATAGAGGTGTGCCCGCAGGAACATCGCTTCCCCTTCGTACTGGGCGCGCAGCGTGGGGTCGTCCACGACGTCGACATAAGAGATCACCTTGTTGGCGCGGTCGATGGCGGCATAGCAGGCGTTCCAGTAATCCTCGACCCAGGTATGGGCCGTGGTGATGGTTCCCTGGTCAAGCTGCTCGATGAGCTTCGTATCCTGCGACGTGGAGCCGTTCACCCGCATCCGGGCATTGTCCGAGCGAAGCTCGGTCACGGCCCACTCGTAGTACATGACGTCGTGCAGTCCGTTGTAGGTGCCGATCACCAGGTTGTTCACCGCCGCGGCATCCGTCACATACTCGTCGGCCGCCGTTTCGGAATAGGGGTACTGATCCAGGTTGCAGGCACCCAGTGCCAGCGTCAGGATCACAGAACCGATATATTTGAAAGTCGTTTTCATCTTCGTTCCGGGGTATTAGAAGTTAAGGTCGATGCCGAACGTAAAGGTCGACGTAAGCGGGAAACCGCCGCGCTGGTAGCCGTCGATCAGCGGGCTGGAGTAGCTGCCCGAGGTCATGCGCGACTCGGGGTTGATGCCCTTGTAGTCCTTGCTCCAGAGATAGAAGAGGTTGGTGCCCGTCACATAGAAGCGCAGGCCCCGCAGGCCGAGTTTGTTGGAGGCCTTCTTCGGAAGCGTGTAGCCGACCGTCAGGTTGCGCAGACAGAGGTACGAGGCGTCCTGCAGTCCGAGGTCCGTCAGCATGATGTCATAACCGGTCTTTCCATAAGGGGTCTTGCCGTCACCCGGATGTTCCGGGCTCACCCAGCGGTCCTCCATATAGGCGCGGTTGTACTTGTGCGTTTCGCCATAGAAGACGTCTCCGTTGAAGACCGTAACGCCCTGCACGCCCTGCAGAAGGAACGTAACGTCGAAGTTCCCGATGCGGAAGTTGTTGGTCATGCCCCACGTAAAGTCGGGATAGGGATCGCCCAGCACCACGCGGTCATTGTCGTTGAGTTCGCCGTTTCCGTCGGCATCCCACAACCGCAGACCGCCCGGCACGTCACCGGCAAAGTGCGGATTGGCATTGATCTCCTCCTGGGTGTTCCATACGCCGATGCTCTTGAAGCCGTAGTACTGGATCAGCGGTTCGCCGACCCGGGCGATGTAGCTTTCGGAGCGTTCGCCCTGGGTGATGACCTGCGATTCGCCGCCGATTTCGAGCAGTTTGTTGCGCGTAAGCGAGAAATTCAGGGTCGTCGACCACTCGAAGTTCTTGCGGTTGAACTGGTGCGTGTCGAGCTGAATCTCGACACCGGCGTTGCGGACCTTGCCGATGTTGTTCCAGTAGTACTGGAAGCCGGTGAACGACTGCGTGGGCTGTTCGAACAGCAGGGCGCGGGTCACCGAGTAGTATCCGTCGAAGGTCAGGGCGATGCGGTTGTCGAGGAACCCGGCATCGAGACCGAAGTTCCATTCGTCGGTCTGCTCCCAGGTGATATCGGAGTTAGCGAGCGTCGACGAGGTGTTGGCGGCTCCGGGCGTCAGCGAACCGTTGCCGGATCCGGTGGGATAGTTGGCCGGGTTGAGCACTTCGAGGGCAGCGACATAATCGATGCTGTTGTTACCCGTCACACCATAGGAGGCGCGGAGTTTGAGGTTCGAGAAGACGCGCTGCTCCTTCATGAACTGCTCCTCGGAGATGCGCCAGCCGACCGATACCGACGGGAACCAGGCGTTTCGGTTGCCCGAAGAGAAGAGCGACGAGCGGTCCAGACGCAGCGAGGCAGACAGCAGGTAACGGCCGTCATAGCTGTAGGAGATACGTCCCAGATAGGATTCGAGCACCTCGTTCGGGTAGCGGAACGTACCGGTTCCGGAGCCGTTTCCGTTGTTTTCGGAGGCCAGTTCGAAGATCGTGGCGGCGTTGAGCGTCTGGATGTTGTCGGTGGGGAATCCCGTACCGGTCAGGGCGACGTTCTGCACGCGGGTCGACTCGGCCGTGTAACCGGCCAGGATGTCGAAGTCGTGACGTCCGAACGTGCGGTTGTAGTTCAGCGTATTTTCGGAGAGCAGGTCGACGTAGAGCATACTGGTGAAGGTGGCCTCACTGGCCTCGCCGTCCTTGGTTGCGTTTTTGTTGGAGTAGCTGTACGAGGGCCGGTAGCGGACGTTCACGCCGTTCGAAGTTTTGAACGTCAGGCCCTTGCAGATATCGACCGTCAGATAGACGTTTGCCAGGCCCTGGAAATTCTCGTTCCAGCGCGTTGTGTTGGCCATCACGCTGCGGGGGTTGTTGTTCGCCGAGGAGAAGGGATTCACACCCGACGCATTGTAGGTCGGGTTTCCGTACTCGTCGGGATCGCCGATCGGGCCGACGAGGCCGTTGAAGTGGCTGCCGCGCGCGAATCCCGTGTATCCGGTCAGGGCCGTGGTCCAGTCGTTGTGGCGAACGGGCAGGAACGACGGCGTGCGGTAGAAGTCGATGAAGTTGTTGCGCGGGCGCGAGGCCTTCTGGTAGTTGGCCGAGACATTCACGCCGAAGGTGACGGCCTTCGAGAGATTGGCGTCGATCTTCGTGCGGAAGGTGACCTTCTGAACCTCGTTCTGCAGCATGATACCCTGATCGCGGGTCCAGGCGGCCGACGAATAGTAACGCACGTCGCGTTTGCCGCCCTGGACGGAGAACTGGGCATTGGTGACGCTGGCCACGTCACGCAGGCCTTCGCGCTGCCAGTCCGTCGAGCCGATGTTCTGCTCGATCCAGGCGGCGAGTTTGTCCTGGGTCTTCACGTCCGGGCCGCCCCAGGCAGCCTCCTTCTCCTGCCACTGGAGGTACTCCGTGGCGGTGAGCAGGTCGTGGAGCTGGTAGGCCCACTTGACACCCTGATAGAGTTTTACGGAGTAGCGGGGTTTTTCGGAGACGCCGCTCTTGGTGGTGATCATGATGACACCGTTTGCAGCCCGCGAACCGTAGATGGCGGCCGAAGCGGCATCCTTCAGCACCTCGATGGACTGGATGTCCGACGGGTTGAGCGTCGACAGGCCGTCGGGCACGGGGTATCCGTCGATGATGACGAGCGGCGAGCTGTCGGCCGAAATCGAACCCGTACCGCGCACGCGGATCGAAGGCGTGACACCGACCTCGGAGGTCGTGTTGTTGATCGTCAGACCGGGGATCTGGCCCTGGAGAGCGGTTGTGACGTCGGAGACGGGACGGTCGGCGAGTACGTCGCCGTCGATTTTGGCAATCGAGCCGGTGAGGTGCGATTTCTTCTGCACGCCATAACCAACTACGACGACCTCATCGAGTTCTGCGGCATCGGATTCCATCTTCACATTGATGACCGTCTGCTTGCCGACCTTGATCTCAACCTTTTTGTAACCGACATAGGAGAATTCGATCACGGCATCCTCGCCCGGAACCGTCAGCGAATAGGAGCCATCGATACCGGTCGCGGTTCCGGTTGCGGGGGGGGGATTTTTGACCACTACGGAGACTCCAATCAGCGGTCCCTGCTCATCGGAGACCACACCACGGATCGTGATCTTTTGTGCATAGGCGGTCACCGTGCCGAGCAGCAACGCCGCGAGCAACAGCAGTGACCTTGACAGGTAATTTTTAGCCATCATGCAGTTTTAAGTTATAGGTTAGTTATTGATTATGTGGCTATTGCATGTGTCCAAAACCGGCAATCTGGTAGACCAAACTGGTAAGCCAAACTGGTAAACCAATTTTGAACCGTGCACAAAGATATAGAAAAAAAGAGAATACGCGCAAGTTTCCGCAAGATTTTTTTGCCTTTCGGAGTCATTTTTTCCGCTTTTCAACCCGCGAGCCGGAACAAACACATATATACGCGGAAAGAAGGTAAGGATCAGGCTGTTGAAAAAGTCGGGAAAAGAGTCCGGATTTTCCCCGAAACGATTCCTGACACATTCCGACGGAGGTCGAGCAGTGCCCGGAAAGACTCCGACAGCCCCGGAATACGAAAATCCTGGTCCGGAAACTGCTTAGGATTAACACTTTTACACAAAACCAACGATTCGAAGTATAATTTTCGAGAATTTAGACCTTATTTATAATAAACAGACGCAAAAAATTGCCTTTTTACAAAAAATTCGTAATTTTGTAGGAAACCGAAGGATAAACCAACCGCTGCTTATGCCGAAACGAGAACTTTTGCTCGGAGACGAGGCCCTCGCGCTGGGAGCACTCCACGCAGGGCTGTCGGGCGTCTTCGCCTACCCGGGCACCCCGTCCACCGAAATCACCGAATACATTCAGGGCCACCCGCTGGCTGCCGAACGCGGCGTCCACCGCACCTGGTCGACCAATGAGAAGACCGCCATGGAGGAGGCCCTCGGCATGTCGTTCGTCGGCAAACGCGCCATGGTCTGCATGAAACACGTCGGGCTGAATGTCGCCGCCGACGCCTTCGTCAACTCCGCGATGACCGGCGCCCACGGAGGTCTGGTCGTCGTCGTGGCCGACGATCCCTCGATGCACTCCTCGCAGAACGAACAGGACTCGCGTTTCTACGGGCAGTTCGCCCTGATTCCGGTTCTCGAACCCGCCTCCCAGCAGGAGGCCTACGACATGGCCCGGGCGGCTTTCGATCTCTCCGAACGCTACCGGATTCCCGTGCTGATGCGCCTGACGACCCGCATGGCCCACTCCCGGGCCGTGGTCGAGGTCGCAGCGCCGCGGGACCCGAACCCCCTGAGCTATCCGGAACAGCCCCGCCAGTGGGTCCTCATGCCCGGGAACTCCCGCCTGCGCTACAAAGCGCTGATCGACGATTACGCCCGGCTGGAAAACGAAGCCGTCCGAAGCCCCTTCAACCGCTACACCGAGGGGTCAGACCGCCGCCTCGGCATCATCGCCTGCGGAATCGCCCGCAACTACCTGATGGAGAACTATCCGGAGGGGTGTCCCTATCCGGTGCTGGAGATCGCACAATACCCGCTGCCCAAGGAGTCGGTGCGGCGGCTGGCGGCGGAGTGCCAGGAGCTGCTGATCATCGAGGAGGGGCAGCCGCTCGTCGAACAGGCCGTGCGGGGCGTACTGCCCGTACCGCTGAAGATCCGCGGGCGCCTGACCGGCGAACTCCCCCGAACCGGAGAACTCACCCCCGACAGCGTGCGCGCCGCATTGGGGCTCGCCCCGCACCGCGCCCATGCGGCCAGTGAGATCGTCGTGCCGCGTCCGCCCGCCCTCTGCCAGGGATGCGGGCACCGCGACATGTACACCGCACTGACCGAAGTCGTGCGCGAATTCCCCGACGGGAAGGTCTTCAGCGACATCGGCTGCTACACCTTAGGGTGGCTGGCGCCGTTCCACGCCATCGACACCTGCGTCGACATGGGCGCCTCGATCACCATGGCCATCGGCGCCGCACACGCCGGGCAGCACCCCGCCATAGCCGTCATCGGCGACTCGACCTTCACCCACTCGGGCATGACCGGGCTGCTGGATGCCGTCAACGAAGGGGCCGACATTACGGTGGTGATCTCCGACAACCTCACCACGGGCATGACCGGCGGCCAGGATTCCGCCGGAACGGGACGCCTGGAGCAGATCTGCGCCGGAATCGGCGTCGACCCGGCCCACATCCGCGTGGTGGTTCCGCTGCCGAAGAACCGCGAGGAGATGAAGCAAATCCTCCGCGAAGAGATCGCCTACAAGGGCGTTTCGGTGATCATCCCGCGCCGCGAGTGCATCCAGACCGCCAAACGCCACGCCGCCGCCAAAAACAAGTAAATCCGCAAACGCCATGAAAAAAGACATCATACTCTCGGGCGTGGGAGGACAGGGGATTCTCTCCATCGCCACCGTGATCGGACACGCCGCCCTGGCCGAGGGGCTGCAGCTCAAGCAGGCCGAAGTCCACGGCATGAGCCAGCGCGGCGGCGACGTGCAGTCGCATCTGAGGATCTCCTCCCGGGAGATCCGTTCGGACCTCATTCCGCGCGGCGGGGCAGATCTGATCGTTTCGCTCGAACCCATGGAGGCGCTGCGTTACCTGCCGTGGCTCGCGGCCGAGGGGTGGGTGGTGACCGGCACGACACCGGTAGTCAACATTCCGAACTACCCCGACGAAGCGGACCTGAAACGGGAACTGCAGGCCCTGCCGCACGTCATTCTGCTCGACGCCGAAGCACTGGCCCGCGAAGCGGGATCGCCGCGTTCGGCCAACATGGCCCTGCTGGGCGCCACGGCCCCGCTCCTGGGCATCGAGGCCGGGCAACTCGAAGCCGGCATCCGCGCCATCTTCGCCCGCAAGGGCGAGGCCGTCGTCGAGGCGAACCTCGCAGCCTTCCGCGCAGGCTATCAAACCGCTCAAAAACAGACCGAACGATGAACGCACCTTTCGACCGCCGCTTCCTGCAGGAGGCGCTCAAACAGTTGGACATCGCGGATATCGCCCGTGCGACGATCCGCCAGTCGGGCGACATTGCCCGCATCATGGAACGCACGACAGGCGAAGAGTTCCTGCACCTGGAGATGGGCGTTCCGGGGCTGCCGCCCGAACGGGTGGGCGTCGAGGCCGAACGCCGGGCGCTGGCCTCGGGCGTAGCGTCGCAGTACCCCAACATGTACGGCATCCCGGAGCTGAAAGAGCAGGCCGCACGCTTCATCCGGGCCTACCTCGACGTGGAGATCGATCCCCGGGGCTGCATCCCGACGGTCGGCTCGATGCAGGGGAGTTTTACGACCTTCCTGCTCTGCTCGCAGCTCGATCCCGTCAGGCGGAAGATCCTCTTCATCGACCCCGGCTTCCCCGTACAGCGGAGCCAGGTACGCATCCTCGGCATCCCGAACGATTCGTTCGACATCTACGACTTCCGCGGTGAAAGGTTGGGTCCGAAACTCGAAAGCTACCTCGCGCAGGGCGACGTGGCGGCCATCGTCTACTCGAATCCGAACAACCCGTCGTGGGTCTGCCTCACGGAAGAGGAGCTGCGCACGATCGGCGAACTGGCCACCCGTTACGACACCATCGTCATCGAAGACCTGGCCTACCTCTGCATGGACTTCCGCAAGCCGCTCGGACGTCCCTTCGAAGCACCCTACCAGGCCACCGTGGCCCGCTATACGAAAAACTGGATCCTGCTGATCTCCGGTTCGAAGATCTTCAGCTATGCCGGGCAGCGGATTGCCGTGGCGGCCTTCTCCGACACGCTGTTCCGGCGCGAATACCCGGCGCTGCGCGAACGCTACGGCATCGGGCGCCTGGGCGACGCCTATGTCCTGACGTTCCTCTATGCCGCCTCGTCGGGGACGAGCCACTCGGCACAGCACGCCCTGGCGGCGATGTTCCGGGCCGCGGCCGACGGAGAGTTGGATTTCGTGGGCGAAACCGCCGAATACGGCCGCCGGGCCCGGCTGACGAAGGAGATCTTCCTCCGCCACGGATTCCGCATCGTCTACGACAAGGACCGCCACGAAAAGATCGGCGACGGATTCTTCTACACGATCGGCTACGGTGAGATGACCAGCGCCGAGCTGCTGAGCGAACTGCTGCTGTGCGGTGTCTGCGCCATCTCGCTCTCCTCGACCGGGAGCCGCCAGCACGGCATCCGGGTCTGCGTCTCGCAGATGAACCGCCCCGAACAGTTCGAACTGCTCGACCGGCGTCTCGAAGCCTTTGCCGAAAACCATCCCCTGTAGGAAAACCCCGTCTGCCATGCCATACACGACAGCCGCGGAGGCGGTAAAACTCATCCAATCAGGACAAAGCGTCTACATCCAGGGCAGCACGTCGATCCCCGAGGTGCTGGTCGCCGCGCTGGCCGAGCGGGGCGGAGAGCTGCACGGCGTGAAGCTCTACTCGGCCTTCGCCGTGGGAGCCCACGAGGCACCCTACTGCCGACCCGAATTCCGCGAATCGTTCCTCGTGAACAGCCTCTTCGTCGCCAACAACATCCGCCGCTGGCTCGCAGACGGATACGGGCAGTCGATTCCGGCCTTCCTGGGCGAAATCCCGGGGCTGTTCCGCGACGGCACGATTCCATTGGACGTGGCGCTGATCAACGTCTCGCCCCCGGATGCCGACGGTTACTGCTCGTTCGGCGTTTCGGCCGACCTCGCGGTTTCGGCCGTGGAGTGCGCCCGGACCGTCATCGCGCAGGTCAACCGGGCCATGCCCTTCTCCTACGGCGATGCCGTCATCCATTCGTCGCGCTTCGCCGCAGCCGTGGAGGTCGATTCGCCGCTGGTCGAGGTCCCGACAGCCGTGCCGACCGAAACCGAACTGCGTATCGGGCAGGCCATCGCCGAACTGATTCCCGACGGCGCCACGCTGCAAATCGGCGTCGGCGGAATCCCGAATGCCGTACTCGGGGCGCTGAAAGACCACAAACACCTCGGGCTCCACACCGAGGCGATGACCGACGGGGTGCTTCCGCTGCTGGAGAGCGGCGTGATCGACAACTCGCAAAAGGTCGTCATGCCCGGCGTTTCGGTGGCCTCGCTGGCCCTCGGATCGCGCCGCCTGTACGACTACATGGACTACCGCAAGGATCTGGTTTTGAAGGATGTGGCATGGACCAACGACCCGTTCCGCATCCGCCGGAACCCAAAGGTCATGGCCATCAACTCGGCCGTGGAGGTCGACCTCACGGGGCAGGTGTGCGCCGATTCGGTCGGCGAGCGCATCATCTCGGGCGTCGGAGGCCAGCACGACTTCATGTACGGCGGCTCGCTCTCCGAAGGGGGCAAGACCTTCATCGCCATGCCGTCGATGACCCCGAAGGGCGAATCGAAAATCAAGGCGCTGCTGACCCCCGGAGCCGGTGTGGTGACGACACGCCACATGATCCAGCACGTCGTCACGGAGTACGGCGTGGCACACCTCCGGGGCCGGAACCTCGCCGAGCGCGCCCGAGCCCTGATTTCGATTGCCCATCCGTCGGTCCGCGAGGAGTTGGAACGCGCCGCTGCCGAGCGTTTCGGCTACTCGTTTCTGCGCATGAAGGGGTAACCGGGCAGGAGCCGACCGGGGGGGGGAAAGGGAACCGGACGGGATACGGCTCCCCAAAAGGGCAGGCCGGGCCAGAGAAAAAGAGGAGAAAACAGACCGAAAAACAAGCGAAGAAAAGGAGAAGGATGCGGCCGGGAAATGCCGGAAGAGATGATACAGAGACCGGAAAGGGGTGAAAGAGAGTGGGGCTATTGAAACATCCGAACGCCCGGTAATCCGATCTTCCGGCCGCCCGGCCGCCCCAATCCGCCCGATTCACTCGATCCGCCCAATCCGCCCGGGAAGCGTCCGGATTCCACACGGAAACCGGGCTTTTTTTATACCTTTGCCGTCAAGAAATCCTTTTCGCCCGACCATGCTTCGAAAATACCTCTTCTACGACCTCGACGGCACGCTGACCGACCCCATGGAGGGAATCACCCGCTCGGTGGAGTATGCCCTGCGCCACTTCGGCATCGAGGTGGCGGACCGCCGCGAACTCTGCCCCTTCATCGGACCGCCGCTGGCCGACTCGTTCCGCGAACGCTACGGCATGAACGAAGCCGAGACAGCCGCGGCCATCGCCAAGATGCGCGAATACTTCGCCCCGAAGGGGATCTTCGAGAATGAACTCTACCCGGGAATCCCGGAGCTGCTGGCCGACACCGCGGCGGCCGGGTGCGTGAACGTCATGGCGACGTCGAAACCCGAACCCTTCGCCCGGCGGATCGCCGAACATTTCGACATCGCCCGCCACTTCCGCCTCATCGCCGGAAGCGACCTCGACGGTTCGCGCACCTCGAAGGTCGAGGTGATCCGCCACGCCCTCGCGCAGTTGCGAATCGCCCCGGAGGAGGCCGTCATGATCGGCGATCGCCGCTACGACATCGAAGGGGCTGCCGCCGCAGGCCTCGACTCCGTAGCCGTGGGCTGGGGATACGCCGCACCCGGCGAACTGGAGGCCGCACGGCCCGGTCATTTCGCCGCGGATGTCGAGGCCCTGCGGCGGCTGTTGCTCTGAATGTGCCCGGCACCGCACTTTTCAGCCCGGAAACGGCGGCAATCCGGAAAATTTGACCTACTTTTGCAACTGTTTCAACCTGCGAACAGATGGAATGGCTCAAAGACCTGATTCTCGAACCCTCGGCCCTGCAGGCCGTTGTGGTGATATCGCTGATCTCCTCGGTCGGGATCGGGCTGGGTAAGATCCGCTTCTTCGGCATCTCCCTCGGCACGGCCTTCATCTTCTTCACCGGCATCCTCGCCGGGCACTTCGGGCTGCGGCTCGACCCCGCCATGCTGACCTATGCCGAGAGCTTCGGACTCATCATCTTCGTCTACGCCTTAGGATTGCAGGTCGGCCCCGGATTCTTCAGCTCGATGCGCGCCGACGGACTGCGCCTGCTCTCCCCGGCCATCGGGCTCATCATCCTCGGCACGCTCCTCGCTGCCGTCATGAGCTATACGTTAGGCATCGCCATGCCCGACATGTCGGGCATCCTGTGCGGCGCCACGACCAACACCCCGGCCTTAGGTGCCGCCCAGCAGGTCCTCAAGCAGTTGGGCATGGATGACAGCGGCGCGGCCCTGAGCTGCGCCGTGACCTATCCCCTGGGCGTCGTCGGCGTGATCCTGGCCATCGCCTTCCTGCGCAAGCTCTTCGTCCGACCCTCGGATCTTCCCGGGCCCGATGCCGAACACCGCAAGAACGTCTTCATCGCCAGCTACCACATCACCAACCCCGCGCTTTTCGGCCGGAGCGTCCACGACATCGCCGTCCAGAGCCACCACCACTTCGTGATCTCCCGCCTCTGGCGGAACGGACAGGTCTCGATCCCCACCTCGGACAAAACCCTGCAGCAGGACGACGTGATTCTGGTCATCACCACCCCGGGCGAAGCCCAGGCCCTCGGGATGATCTTCGGCGAGCAGGAGCAAAAGGACTGGAACAAGGAGAATATCGACTGGAATGCCGTCGACAGCCAGCTCATTTCGCAGCGCATCCTCGTCACGCGACCCGAAATCAACGGCAAAAAACTCGCGCAACTGCGCCTGCGCAACAACTACGGCATCAACATCAGCCGCGTCTACCGCTCGGGCGTGCAGTTGCTGGCCACGCCCGACCTGCGGCTGCAGTTGGGCGACCGGCTTACGGTCGTGGGCGAGGCCCAGGCGATCCGCAACGTGGAGAAGATCCTCGGCAACGCCGTGAAGAGCCTCAACGAACCCAACCTCATCTCGGTCTTCATCGGATTGATCCTCGGACTCACGCTCGGAAGCATCCCGGTGTCGATCCCCGGCATTTCGATCCCCGTCAAACTCGGGCTCGCCGGAGGCCCGATCATCGTCGGCATCCTCATCGGCACCTTCGGGCCCCGGCTGCACATGATCACCTACACCACCCAGAGCGCCAACCTCATGCTGCGCGCACTGGGGCTCTCGATGTACCTCGCCTGCCTGGGGCTCGACGCCGGGCAGCACTTCTTCGAAACGGTCATGCGCCCCGAAGGGCTCCTCTGGCTCGGGGCCGGATTTGCCCTGACCTTCGTTCCGGTGGTGCTGGTCGGGCTCTTCGCCCTGCGCGTGCTGAAGGTCGACTTCGGCTCCGTCTCGGGCCTGCTCTGCGGCAGCATGGCCAACCCCATGGCCCTCAACTACGCCAACGACACCATCGAGGGCGACAACCCCTCGGTCTCCTACGCCACGGTCTATCCCGTCTGCATGTTCCTGCGCGTGATCATCATCCAGGTGCTGCTGATGCTTACGCTTTAGGCGTCCCGGCCTCATCGGCCCCATCGGTCCCATCGGCCCCACCGGCCCCATCGGTCCCGCCCGTTCCGTCAGGCCCGTCCGTTTTGTCCGTTCCGGCCGAAGTGTCGGGAGAAAGGTCCGGAGAGACGAAGGCGGGAGCCGCCGCAGAAGCATCCGGCGAGGGCGAAGCAGCCCCGACGGGCGAATCATCCTGGAAGAAATCCCCCAGCGCCGCGACATCCGATCCGGTGGGATTCTGGAAGACTCGCAACCCGAATTCGGGGATCGCAGCCAGAAGATGGTCGAAGACATCCGACTGAATCCCCTCATACTCCTCCCACACCACCGTATCGGTAAAGAAATAGAGCTGGAGCGGAATCCCCGTCTCCGTGGGCTGCAGCTGACGGACCATCAGCGTCATCGTCTTGTTCACCGGGACTTCGTTCTCCAGATAGCGCACCAGATAGGCGCGGAATACCCCCAGATTGGTCTGATGCAGTCCGTTGATCTTCCGCTCCCCGGGGGCGATGCCGTGGGAGATGTTATAGGCTTCGATCCGCTGTTCGGTCCGGTCGATATAGTCGCGCAGCAGGTCGATTTTCCGGAAGTGACACAACATCTCGGGCGTGCAGAAGCGCACGCTGGTCATGTCGATCGACACCGAACGCATCACGCGCCGCCCGCCCGAGAGCTGCATGGCGTGCCAGTTCGTAAAGGAGTCGGTCGTCAGCAGGTAGGGCGGCAGCATGGCCAGGGTATTGTCCCAGTTGCGGATCTTGACGGTCGTGAGCGACACCTCCTCGACCGTGCCGTCGGCGCCGTACTTCGGGACCGAGATCCAGTCGCCGACCTGCAGCATGTTGTTCGCCGAGAGCTGGATCCCCGAAACGAAGCCCATGATGCTGTCCCGGAAGATCAGCATCAGGACCGCCGCCGAAGCCCCGAGTCCGGTCAGCAGCTTGACGGGCGACATGTCGATCAGGATCGCGACGATCAGGATCGCGGCAATCAGCGAAGCAATGCCCTGGGCGGTCTGCCGCAGCCCCTTAATGGGTTTGTTCTGCCACGAGGGGTGCAGCGACACGATGTGGAAGGCCGCGCACAGCAGGGCGTTGATCAGCCGCATGAAGGTCACGACGATGCCGATCTGGGTCAGCCGCAAGGCGACGGTCTGCGCCGCGGAGCCCTCGTCGAAGATCATCGGGAGGACGATTGTCAGCAGGATGGCGATCAGGACATGGCAGCTGCGGTTGAGCACCTGCACGCTGAAGAGTTTGTCGTCCCACTTCACGCGGGTGTGCTCGACCAGATGCCGGATCGCGCGTACGACAACCAGTTGCAGGAAGAGATCGAGCAGCGCGGCCGCCAGCAGAACCAACAGAAGGGCCACCCAGCGATCCAGCGTGTCACTGGAAGAGGCCGTAACGCCCAGCCATTCGAGCAGGGCGTGTGTCCAACGTTTCAAGAGTGCTTGCATACGCCCGGAGCACGCAATTTCCGGGCCGGAGGCAAACTAATTCAGAATTCGGGTAAGTTCGCCTTCGAAATTGGGAGTAAAAACGCCCTTTCCGAGCTTTTCCCGGATCTCGTCCGGCGACCAGAAGCGCCCGCCGTCGAGTTCGTCGCTCGGGCGGATCGCCCCGTCATAGAGCGTGCGGAAGACGTGGACCAGTTCGTATTCGCGCTCCGAACGGAAAGGATAGACCGCCACGGCTTCGGGTTCGAAGTCGACGATACCCAGCTCCTCGCGCACCTCGCGCCGCAGGGCCTCTCCGACCGTCTCGCCATAATCGACGTGCCCGCCGACGGCCGTATCCCAGCGCCCGGGCTGAATATCCTTCCACAAGGGGCGGCGCTGCAGGTAGAGCTCCCCGCGGGAATTGAAGACATGGAGGTGTACCACCGGGTGCAGCAGCATCGAGCCGTTGTGGCATTCGCCGCGCGTGGCCCGTCCGACGACCCGCCCCGAAAGGTCGACCACCGGAAAGAGTTCCGATCGATTGTCTGCAGGCATATGGTTCGAAAAAAGAGAAAACAGGATTGCGTTTTATGGCGTCGTTTCAGTCTCAGAGCTCCGGGCCCGACTCCCGCGGCTGCCCGACCTCGAAGCCCAGCGCGTGCATCCACTCCACCGTCGCCGGATCGACCAAATCGTTGCGGTCCGTCCAGCGCCGCTCCTCGATGTAGCGTTTCTTGCGCTCCTCCAGCGCCTGCTGCAACGGGAATTTCGGATGAGCGAGTTGCGACTTCTCATCCCGCAGCGAGGGACGGATCGTCCGGTCGAAGACATCCCGCTGCAGCGGACGCCGCTCGCCCTCCCACTTGAAGCCCTTCAGGAACAACTCCTGATCGGCCGGAATCTTGTCCATCGGATAGATGTTCCAAACCGGGTCCTTGCGGTAGACGATCGTCACGATCTGCTTCTTCTCGATATAGAACGACGCATCGCCGCTCTCGATCACCCCCACGCCCGTAATCTGAGGCGGTTCGCCATCCTGCATGTAGTAGATCGTCTGGGCGTTGCCGTTCACGTCGTCGCGGTAGATCTCGTTGTCGCGGAACCACGCCGTCATCTGCTTGCCCGCCACCTGGTTGTAGTGGGCCGTATCGATCTGGGAGACCATCATCGGGCTCCCCACAAACTCCGCATGGGTGATCTGCTGGTTCGCCGTGTAGATGTCCATCACATCCGAAGTGATCTGGTTCGCCTGATTCCACAGCACGGGATCAATGTAGAGGTGAATCGTCGAGTCGATGCTGATCGAGGTCATCGAGTCACAGACAGCCTGAAAATCAGAGCGATAAATCCGCACATCGCGAAAACCCTTCATCAGCCGGTAGATCGAGTCGGCCGGTACGGCCAGCGAATCGACCGTGTCGGCCGGGATCACCCGCGCCGCGGAATCCACGGCCGCCAGCGAATCGGCCATCAGCATCATCAGCGAATCCTGCTCCCGGACACTGCGGTCGATCAACGAATCGAGCTCGCGCAGCGCCGCCAGTTCGGCCGGATCGATCGGGCGCTTTTTGCCCTTGCGGGCGGCCCGGAGCTGCCGCGCCCGGAGTTTCGATTCGAGTTTCACCCGACGGGCCGCCAGGCGTTTCTCCTCCCGCTCCTTCTGGGCCAGGAGTTTGGCCGTTGCCTTCTCCTGCCGTTTGGCCGCAATCTCGGCCAGCAGTTTCTTCTTGGCTTCGGCCTTGGCGGCCTTTTCGGCAGCCTTGGCCTGGCGCGCCTGCTCCTTGAGGTAGGCCTTCCGCGCATCCCCGACCAGCGTATCGAGCGGATTGACGGGCATGGCCAGCGAATCGGCCGCCAAAGAATCGGCCGCCAGCGAATCCTGCAAGCCCCGCAGCGAATCGGGGAGCTCACGCCCGCCCAATGAATCGCGCAGTCCGGGCTCCGACAGCCCCTCCCGGCCCGGCCCGGACAAACGGGAACCCCGGAGCGGATCCGCACCCGAGTGACGCCCCGGCATCGGAGACTCCGCCGCCGGAGTCTCGCCCGACCGGGCTTCATTGCTCTCCGCCGCCAGCGAATCGGCACGCGCCGCCTCGGCAGCCCGCCGCTCCGCCTCGGAGTTGATCGTAAAGAGGTACATCGAGTCGGCCCGCATGAAGAGCGAGTCACCCTGCGAGAGATCGTAGCTGATGACCGCCGGGCGGCGCGTCAGAAAGGCATTCCCCGGCTCCTTCCAATACTCGCCGTAATCCCCGAAACCGATCGCCTTGTGTTCCGTATCGTCGAGCTGCAGGTTGCGGCGCATGATCACATGATCCTTCGCACGGTAATAGTCGAGGCTGTCGCTCCAGATCTCCTGCTTCTCGGTCAGGATATAGCCGTTGCGCGTGATGATGTAGAGCGTATCGGCCTTGTCGTAGGAGCCCCGGTCGGCATAGAGGTAGTCGCCGTCGCGGTTCCAGATGTTCGTATGTTCGAAGAAGTAGGCGTTGTCCGTGGCCATGTTGTAGACCACCGAATCGCCCTTGAGTTCGTACTCGTCGTTGCGCATCTCCACCCGCTCGACGGCCACCAGCTCCTTCGTGTCGGCGTAGTAGTAGCCCCGCACCGATTCGAGCAGGTTCTCCCGGTTGGTCAGCACCCCGCCGTCGGCGAATTCGCCCACATTGGTCTTCGTGTTGAAGAGGAATTTATAGGTATAGAGCGTGGCATCGCCGTCGACGACCTTCACGATATCCGAATAGACCCGCGCCTCGTTCACATTCCCGTCGTACTCGGCCCGGTCGCCGTAGATGTAGGTCGTATTCTTGTTGATGAGCACGTTGCCGAAGAACTCGATGCGCATGTCCGAGTAGCGCACCGCCGAATCGCACGTGATGACCGCCCCGTTGTGCTGCGCGGCGAAGTTCCCCACCAGAAAGACCACCGAATCCCCCGGAGCCACCGGCCCCATCAGGTCCGATTTCAGGTCGATGAGCTTCTTCTCGCCTTCGGGCTCCCCGGGAGCCTGCATCGAACTGCGGGCCACCACTCCGGCGACGGCCAGCACCACGGCAACTATGGACAGGAGCCTGCGCACGGACTACTTCACCCAGTGTTTGTTCTCGAACTCCCCGTCCCGGAATTCGGGAATGATATAGACGTACATGGCGTCGATCTTCTTCGTCAGCCACTCCTTGAATACCCGGTCTTGCTTGTCCTGCAGGGCCATCTCCTCAAGCCGCAGGTAATCTTCGTTGAGCGACGCCGTATGCGTGGGGATCACCTCCACGAGTTTGACGATCTTGCCCATCTGGTTGCCGAGCATGTCCTCCGTGAGGTAGGCGTCCGACACCTCCCCGGGTTTCAGGCGCCGCAGGGCGTTGTAGTCGTCGAGGCTCTTGAAGCGTCCGAAATCCTCCTTGAGGAACTTCGTCACGGTGAGTTTCGCATCGAAGGCGTTGAAACGCTCCAGAATGTCGTGGTTCGAGACGATACCGCCGTTCATCTTCGAGGAGGCGTCGTCCGAATATTTCAGGGCCGCTTTTTCAAACGTAATCGAATCCTTGTGGATCAGGTCGGCGATGCTGTCCAGCAGGTTCAACGACTCGCCCAGCTCCTCCGACGTGTAGACCGGACGCAGCAGGATGTGGCGGAAGTGGTAGAGCTGCCCGCGCTTGTCCAGCATCTGGATGATGTGGAACCCGAACTGCGACTCCACGACCTCGGAGATCTGTCCGGGCTTGAGGTTTTCGAGGGCCGCGGCAAACGACGGGTCGAGACTCGCCAGCGGCGAAGGATCCATCTCGCCGCCCCGCATGGCCGTACCGTCCTGCGAATACATCCGCGCCAGGTTCTCGAACTTCGCAGCCCCGGTGATGACGCGCTCGCGCATGTCCAGCAGCCGTTCGCGGGTGCGCTGCTTGGCGGCCGTCATCGACTTGGGGAACTTCGAGATCTGTGCATAGACGTACTGGTCGGCGATCGTCGGCAGGCTGTCCTTCGAGATCGACTTGTAGAAGCGCTCCACCTCGCCCGGGATCACCGTGACCTTGTTCACCACCTCGCTCTGCATCGACTGTGCATAGGCCTGTTCCTCATAGCGCTGGCGCATGATCTCGCGGATGTTGAAGATCGGCATGTGGTGCTTGGCCTCCAGAGCCGGGATCGAACCCTCCATGTCGACCATCTGCTGCACCTGCTCCTCGACACGCGACATGATGTCCCCGTTGTTGATCGTCACGGAGTCGATCTGCGCCTGATTGTAAAGCAGTTTCTGGGTCATGAGCGCTTCGAGCGCCTCGTTCATCGGATCGCGGTCCGAGGTGTAACCCTCCTGCCGGCGCTGTTCAACCAGCTGACGGGCGTATTCATCCACCTCGGAATAGAGGATCGACGAGCCGCCCACCACGGCAACCACCTTGTCGAGCATCACCTCGCGTCTCTGTGCCACGACGCCCGCGAACAACAGGACGAGGGCGGCAGCCAATATACCTTTTTTCAACATCTTGTATCGGTTTCGTTTATCGTTTAGCTTCGTTTTCCCGGTTTTCCATCGTCTCCGGTGCGGGTTCCTGCGGATCGCGCTTCCCGCCGAAGACCTTCACCTCGCCGTTCTCCTCCGCACGCATCCGGAGCTCCTCCTCGTGCTGGCGGATGATCTCCCCCTTGCGGCGGTTGAAGAGGATGCGGCGGATGTTCTCCCGCAGGCGTTCGAGCGGGATCGGCTCGCCCTCGCGCATCACGGCGTCGATCTGGAAATAGTAGCGCGAATAGCTGTCGCGCATCTCCTGCACGGCCGTCGAGGCCAACACCGAATCGTAATTCTGCGACCGCAGCGTCGGAAGATAGCTCAGGAACTCCGGAAAATCGATCCACTGTTCCCGAAAATCGCTCACCGAGAAGTCGTTTTTCTCGCAGATGTCCCGAAAATCCTGCTGCTGGGCCTCCGATTTCGAGGCCATCAGCGTCTTGAGCTTCGCAGCCTGACGGTACCCGGCCCCGAAGCGGACGATCCGGCCCTTGACGATCGTGCGGTCGAGTTTGAAATCGGCCTTGTGGGCGTTGTAATAGGCGGCGATCTCGTCGTCGGTGAAGAGCGTGTCGATCGAACGGTCGACGTAATGCTGGTCCAGCTGGCGGATCAGCAGCGCCTGGCGGTACTCCTCGACCATCTTGTCGATATCGCCCGCCGACGAGGAGAAGAGCGTCTCGGCCTCCTCCAGTTTGAGTTGCTTGATGATCCACCGGTCGACGTAGACCTGCATGAAGGCCGCGCTGTCCTCCCCCGAGAGCCCCTTCGGGACGACCGAACGCACGTCACCCAGGCGCAGTTCCTTGCCGCCGGCCCGGGCGATGGTCGTATCGCTGCCGAAATAACGAGGCAACTCCCGGCATCCCGCCAGGAGCAACACACCCGCTGCGACCGCTATTTTCGCTCGCCAATTCATCATCCAAAGGGCAAAGATAGGGTTTTTACTCGTAAGTAACGCACTTTGCGGCCGGAATATTACGCCCCGGCGGGATTTTTCTCCGCCTTTTGCTCCGGGTTTTTCTCCGTCTTCTTCATGCGGTGCAGCGCCCGGAGCATCATCCACCCCGACACGACGCAGAGGACGACCGCCACGCCATAGATGCACCAATAGAGGGCCGGGCTTCCGATGAGGTTGATCAGCAGGGCGCTCCGGTGTCCGGTTTCGGGCGTAACGAGCAGGATCATGAGCAGATAGGCCGCGGCGTTGTTCAGGGCGTGGAGGATCATGACCGACCACATCGACTCGGTAGCCAGATAGACGTAGCCGAGGATCAGCCCCACGGCCGTGGCGTTGACGACCTGCACGGGCTGGACGTGGAGCAGGCCGAAGAAGAGCGACGAAACGAGCCAGGCGACCGTGACGCCGTAACGGGCGCGCAGGCTTCCGAGGACCACGCCCCGGCAGAGCAGCTCCTCGAAGATCGGCGCGAAGAGCATCAGCGAGAGCATGGTCCAGACTCCGCGGCCCACTTCGAGCTGGAGTTCGGGCAGCACCCGCAGCAGGGGTTCGAGGACGATGCCGACGGCGAAGATCAGCACGAAGGCCCACAGCAGCAGCGTCGGGTTGAGGCCCCGGACCGAGAAGCGGGCCCAGCGCCCGCGTCCTCCGCGCGCGTGGCGGTAACAGAGGATGCCGCCCAACGCCGCCGACATCGAAACGAGATAAAGAACGGCCATCATCCGCCCCTGCAGATCCGGCGCGGCGGTCCGGTAGTCGATCCCGAATCCGGCCGCCAGGAGTTGTCCGACAACGCCGACAAGGATCTGGGCCACCAGCGCGATGCCCAGCATGGCCAGCACGTCCCCGGCCGTCGGGAAGCGGCTGGCGGTCGGCGCCGACTCCGGTTTCGATGTCGAATCCTGTTCCGGTTTCGGGTCCGGGCCCGGTTTCGGGTCCGATTCGGGGAGGGGCTCCGCAACGCGCTTCTCCGGCACGGGCTCCTCCTGCTTATATGCTGTCTTTTCCGTCATAACATACCTTGCAATCCGGGCCTTTCGGCCGCCGAGGCATCCGTGCCCCGGATTCCGCGCCCGCCCCAGAGCATTTCATTTCCGGATGCGGGATGCGGAGTGCCGTTTCCCGGCCTTGCAGCCTCCAAAGATACGAAAAATTCGGTTATACGCCCCCCGAAATCCGAAATTCTTGCCCCGCATACCACCATCCGTGCCACACCCGCCTGCAGGGGCCATTTTGCGAAAAGCTCCCCTGCGGATTTGCACGGGCGATATTATTTGCGTAAATTTGCCTGCTTATAAACCGAATCTGAAAAAATGGGAAAGGTAATCGCTTTAGCCAACCAGAAGGGCGGCGTGGGAAAGACCACCACGGCCATCAATCTGGCGGCTTCGCTGGCCCTGCTGGGCAAGAAGGTGCTGCTGCTGGACGCCGATCCGCAGGCCAACGCCACCTCGGGGCTGGGATTCGACATCAATCTCGAAGGCATATACGAAT
Source organism: uncultured Alistipes sp. (assembly GCA_944321755.1). Taxonomy (GTDB): domain Bacteria; phylum Bacteroidota; class Bacteroidia; order Bacteroidales; family Rikenellaceae; genus Alistipes. Next base: position 5,643 of record CALUMM010000031.1, on the reverse strand, counting down.
GCCTCGCCGGAGAGAAACAGCCCGACGAGGTCATCCTCCGCAGTCCCGACGTGAAGAACCTCTGGCTCCTGCCCTCGTCGATCGACCTGGTGGCCGCAGACACCGAACTGCCGAAAATGGAGAACGCACACTTCGTCATGAAGCGCGTCGTCGACGCCGTGCGCGAACGCTTCGACTACATCTTCATCGACTGCTCCCCCTCGCTGGGATACACCACGGTGAACATCCTCACGGCCGCCGATACGGTACTGATCCCCGTGCAGTGCGAATACCTCGCCCTCGAAGGGCTCTCCAAACTCCTCAACACGATCCGCAAGGTCAAGTCGAGCCTCAACCCGTCGCTCGACATCGAAGGCTTCCTGCTGACGATGTACATGCGCAACCGCCTGAACAACCAGGTCGTCACCGAGGTCCGCGAACACTTCGGGGAACTGGCCTACGACACAATAATCCAGCGCAATATCCGTTTGGGAGAGGCCCCCTCGCACGGAAAACCCGTCATGCTCTACGATGCCGGGGCCACGGGGTCGGAAAACTACCTGAATCTGGCGCGCGAATTTTTGAAACGCAACCGCAGAAAACAGCACTGAGACGCTTCCGGACCGGGCTCGGGCCCGCTCCGGCACCATAAATAAAAAGGCAAGTTATGAAACCACAAAAGGGATTAGGCCGGGGACTCGACGCCATTTTCGGCAGCGAGGCCGTCGACGTGAAACTCAAGCCGATGAGTCAGATGTCCGAGATCGAGATCGCCGACATCATTCCCAACCCCACGCAGCCGCGGACGCAGTTCGACGAGGAGTCACTCGACGAACTGGCCGATTCGATCCGCCAGCTGGGGGTCATCCAGCCCGTGACGGTGAAGAAGACCGACGGCGGGAAATACATCCTCATCAGCGGTGAACGGCGCTGGCGGGCGGCGCAGCGTGCCGACCTGAAGACCCTCCCGGCCTACATCCGCGAGGTCGATGACGAGAACCTGCACGCCATGGCCCTCGTGGAGAACATCCAGCGCCAGGACCTCAACGCCATCGAAATCGCCCTGGGGATGCAGCGCCTGATCGACGAGTGCCACCTCACGCAGGACGCCCTCTCGGAGAAGGTCGGCAAGAAACGTTCGTCGGTCTCGAACTACCTGCGCCTGCTCAAACTCCCCGACGAGGTGCAGCTGGCGCTGAAGGAGGGGCTGATCTCGATGGGACACGCCAAGGCCATCGCCGGAGCCCCCGCCGACCAGCAGCTGCGCGTGCTGAAACGCTGCATCAAGAAGGGACTCTCGGTGCGTCAGGTCGAGGAGCTGGCCCGCACGCTCTGTGAAGCTCCGGCCCGGACGGCCCGGAACGCCGAGGATGAAGAGTATCCCGAAAGCTACTCGCGGCTGGTCGAACAGCTCGAAACCCTCTTCTCGGAGGATATCTCGATCAAGCGCTCGAAGAACGGAGGCGGCAAGATCGTCATCGGCTTCGGCGACGACAGCGATATCGAACGCTTCCTCGAACGATTTGCCAACCGCTCCTGAACGCATTCAAACACCCTCGGAACCCCATGGCGAAGATTCGGTTTCTCCTGTTGCTCGTTGCGGCCGTCGTGCCGGGAATGCACGCCGCCCAGGCCCAACTCCCCCGCGGTGCCCGCAGCATCGTGCGGGGCGGCATGTTCCAGAAACCCGACTCGCTGCGTGCCAAACGCGACTCGATCCGCTTCGCCGAACTCGCCCTGCGGATCGATTCGGCCCAGACGATCGACTACGCGGCCGACTCGGCAGCCATCGCCGCCCTGCGCACCGACGACCTGCGGCAGCTCGACTCGATCGCCCTGGCCCGCTACAACGCCGCACTCCAGGGCATCGACACCACCACGAAACGCAAAATCCGGAAGAAAGGGTGGCTCATGAGCGACTCGATGTCGCTTTCAAAGGTGTGCTGGGCCTCGACCGTCCTGCCCGGATACGGACAGATCTACAACAAGCAGTATTGGAAACTCCCGATCCTCTACGGGCTGGTCGGAACCGGTCTGGGGCTCTACATCCACGAAAACAAGATCTACAAGCCCCTGCGCCGCCAGTACAACTCCTATACGGACGTGAGCCTCTCGCGCACGCCCGAACTCGACGCCCTGCAGACGAAGATGATCCGCAGCAACACCCGGCGGCAGGTCTACCTCGGGGTTACGATCGCCTCGTACATCTACTTCATCGGCGACGCCGCCGTGAACTACAAGACCAACGACGTCTCGTCGGTCAAGAAGGCCACCACCCTGGCCTGCATCTTCCCGGGTGCGGGACAGATCTACAACCGCAGTTACTGGAAGGTGCCGTTCGTGGTCGGAGGCTTCGCCTCGATGATCTACTGCATCGACTGGAACAACCGCGGCTTCCAACGTTTCAAAAAGGCCTACAACCTGCTGTCCGATTACGACGAACACCCTGAGAACTACCCCAACGGCCCGACGGACGAGTTCCACGGACGTTATTCGGCCGACTTTATCAAGAACCTCAGGGACAACTACCGGCGCAACCGCGACCTGTGTATCATCCTTTCGGGTGCCTTGTACGTGCTGCAGATCATCGATGCCCATGTCGACGCCCACCTGAAGGACTACGACATCTCGGACGACCTGTCGATGAACCTCGAACCGCTGGTCAACTACACCTATGTCCCGACGCTGCAGGGGAACCGCCCGGTCTTCGGATTCAACCTCAGCCTCAACTTTTAGACGATGAGAAGACTCCTGATATTCATCCTGCTGCTCACCATGGCCGGAACAGCCTCGGCCCTGGACCGCAGCCCCCGCAAGAAGAGACGCGACAAGAAGGCCCGGACCGAACAGACGGATGCGGCAATCGCCCGCGATACGGTGCGCACGGCCCGCCCCGAACCGGTGACGGAACCCGGCCCGGCCCCGGTCGAGACGCCCCCGGTCAACGATATCACGCTGGGGCTGACGGCCGAACAGGCCGATTCGCTGCTGGCCGAATGGCGGGAGCGCCAGCGGCAGGATGCCTACGACGAATTCTTCAAACGCTACGTTCTGGAGGACACCACGGCCATTGCCGACCAGACGCCCGATTCGGTCTATGCCCGAAGGCTGCTGGACCTCGCCTCGCCGATCCAGCTTCCCTTCAATGCGATTGTCAAGAACTACATCAACCGCTATATCGACCCGCGTTCGGGGACGATCAGCCGCATCCTCGGCATGTCGCAATACTACTTCCCGATCATCGAGGAGGAGTTGCTCCGCGAAGGCCTGCCGGTGGAGCTGCGGGCGCTGCCGATCATCGAATCGGCACTCTCGCCCACGGCCGTTTCGCCGATGGGGGCCGTAGGCCTGTGGCAGTTCATGCCCACGACGGGAAAGAGCTACGGACTGGAGATCAATTCGCTGGTCGACGAACGCCGCGACCCGCACCGCTCCACGGAGGCTGCCTGCCGTTTCCTGAAGGACCTCTATGCGATCTACAACGACTGGACGCTGGCCATTGCGGCCTACAACTGCGGCCCGGGGAACGTCAACAAGGCCATTGCACGCTCGGGCGGCAAGACCTTCTGGGAGATCTACGACTACCTGCCGCGCGAAACCCGGGGCTACGTCCCGGCCTTCATCGGGGCGACCTACGCCTATGCCTACCACCAGCTCCACGGCATCGAACCCACCGAGGCCCCGATTCCGCTATCGGTCGACACGCTGCGCATCAACAAGCTGATGCACCTGAACCAGATCGCCTCGACGATCGACCTGCCGCTGGAGACGCTGCGCCAGCTCAACCCGCAATACAAACTCGACATCATCCCGGCGACCACGAAAACCTATACGCTGGTGGTTCCGCAGCGCACCGTCACGCAATACATCGCCCACGAGCCTGAAATTCAGTCCAAGGATTCGATGTACCTCAAGGAGTACATCAACCCGGCGAACATCGACAAGAAGCGTCAGGAGCGCAGCGGCACGATCTACGTGGTCAAGAAGGGCGACACGCTGGGGGCCATTGCGCGGCGTTACCGCGTGACGACCTCGCAGCTGATGCGCTGGAACAAGCTCAAGAGTGCCCACAAACTCCGGATCGGCCAGCGCCTCCGGATCGAAGGCCGATGATGGTTTCCGAATACGATACGATTGTTGCTCCGGCGACGGCGCCGGGAGGTGCCATTGCCGTGGTCCGCGTGAGCGGAACGGAGGCTTTGACGCTCTGCGACAAGCTGTTCCAGGGGCGGAAGCCCTTGGCTGAAGCGGCGGCGAATACGGTTCTTTACGGCCGGATTCTGGACGGCGGGCGCGTGGTGGACGATGTGCTGGCAACCGTTTTCCGGGCCCCGCACTCCTACACGGGTGAGGATTCGGTCGAGATTTCATGCCACGGCTCCTCCTACATCGTTTCGGAAATACTCCGGCTGCTGATTGCCGCGGGCGGGCGCATGGCCCGGCCCGGGGAGTTCACGATCCGCGCCTACCTGGCCGGGAAGATGGACCTTTCGCAGGCCGAGGCCGTCGCGGACCTGATCGCCTCGTCGACCCGGGCGGCGCACGCACTGGCCGCGAATCAGATGCGCGGCGGGTATTCCGAGGAGCTGGAGGGGCTTCGGGACAAGCTCCTGAACCTCACTGCACTGCTGGAACTGGAGCTGGACTTTTCGGAGGAGGACGTGGAGTTTGCGGACCGGAGGGAGCTGCGCGAAACGATGGAACGGATCGGGGCGGAGATCGATCGGCTGCGGAACTCCTTTGCGTTGGGCAATGCGATCAAGGAGGGGGTTGCGGTGGCGATTGTCGGGGCTCCGAACGTCGGGAAATCGACGCTGCTGAACCGCCTGCTGAATGAGGAGCGGGCGATGGTTTCGGAGATTGCCGGCACGACGCGCGACGTCATCGAAGAGCGGGCCAATATCGGCGGCGTGCTGTTCCGGTTCCTCGACACGGCGGGGATCCGGGCGACGGATGACCGGCTGGAACGGATGGGCATTGACCGCACGATGGAGAGCATCCATCGGGCGCAGGTGGTGATCCGGCTGATCGACGCACAGGCTCAAGGAGATTCAGCGGCACCGGCTCTGGAGTTCGAATTGCGGCCCGACCAACGGTTATTGACCGTCTACAACAAGTTGGACGCGGCTCCGGAAGGGTTTCGGCTGCCGGAGGGTGCGATCGGGATTTCGGCCAAACGGGGTGACGGGATCGAGGTGTTGTGCGAAGCGCTGCGTGGGGCGGTAGATACGGAAGGGTTGTATCACGGTGACGCGGTGGTTTCGAACAGCCGCCACTACGAGGCGCTGACAGCAGCCCGGGAGTCCCTGGATCGAGCCCTGGCGAGCTTGGATGAAGGGCTTCCGGCAGACTTGTTGAGTGAGGAGTTGCGTCCGGTGATCCATCATCTGGGCGAGATCACGGGCCGTGGGGCCATCGCCCCGGACGAGGTTTTACAGCATATCTTTTCGAAATTCTGCATCGGCAAATGACGGCTTGTAAACAACCGTAACCAACCACAACCATTTAGAATAAAGTCGCTGTATATCAGCGACTTTTATTTTTACGTACTTTCCAGTTGCCGTTTGGAGATCACGGATTTTCTCCATATTTTCCTACCATATTTCTACCGCGGAGCAAATTCCACGCAAGCCGAAATATCACACCGACGCAGTAGTTGACGTG
>CALUMM010000030.1 GCA_944321755.1 uncultured Alistipes sp. | reverse complement strand
GCCGTCTGGATGAAGCGCCAGTTGTTCACCAGCTTGACGATGTCGTGGAAGACGTAGACCGAGGCGTTGACGATCTCACCGCTCCGCGGATCGACCCACGAGGGTCCCATGGCGTTCGAAATGCCGATCGGAGCGTAGCGGATGCACGAATACTTGATGTTGTCGGGATCGAACTCCGGGTCGTCCTTCGGATATTCGCGCGCCTCGACGGCCCCCTCGAATCCGATGCGCTCGAAGGGCTCGTTCCACTGCCGCACGGCCTCGAAGATCGGCTGTCGCCAGCTCTCCGGGAAATCCGGATCGATATAGAAGACGATGGGCTTCCTGGGTTTGACCCGTTCGCCCCGGCGGTAGGCCTCCACGTCCGAAGGCTCCACCCGCCAGCGGTTCGCATAGCAGAGCAGTCGCGCCTGCTGTTCGCGCTCGCTGAAGAGGATTTTCCCGGTCGGGAAGACCGACATGCGGCTGTCGACGAAACGCGGCTCGTAGGGCTCCTCGGGCAGCAGCACCAGCGAGCGCGTCATCACGGCCGTGAAGGGTACGTCACTGGCAATCACGCTGCTCCCGGCCTTGAGCGTGTAGGTGTAGCTCAGGTGGCTGCGGACCACGATGTTGTCGGCAAAGGCCCGGATCTCCCCGAGGAACGACCTCTCGGACTGGTAGTTCGACGTGCGGGTCACCTGTCCGTAGCGGAGGTTTTCGCCGTAGGGATCGAACGGCGTGAGGGCCTTGTTGTCGCTCAGGAAGAGGTCCGTGGCGTTGAAGACCACGGCGCAGCTGTCGGGGCTCCAGGCCGCGATGTCATACGACTTGAGGATCGCTCCGATGCCGTTGGCCTCCAGCGAGCGGGCGATGTTCGGACTCGCCGCGTCGGTCACGTTGTCGCGCACCATCTTGCGGATCTGCACCTTGTCGCCCGTCTTCGTGAAACGAACCCACAGCGGTTCGGTGGGTTTCGATCCGATGACGGCGTCGCCGTTGTCCGAAATTTCGCTGACGGTCGACCCCAGGAGCATGTCCCGCCCGAGCAGCGCAAGCGGAAACTCGAAGTAGAGTTTGCCCTTGACCTTGTGCAGACGGATCATGCCGTCGGCCACGTCGTGCTTCTCCTTGAAGAGTTTTTCGTACTCCGTGGGTTTGGGTTTCGCGGCCGGTTGTTCGGTTTTGTCTTTTTTCTTTCTCTTCTTCGAAGCGGCCGAAGCCGGGGTGGCTCCTCCGAGCACCCCGGCCGTCAGACCGCAACACAACAACAATAAGACGGTTCTCCGCAACATATAGCGTGATTAACGTGATTAATTATAAAATTAAACGGTTAGAATCCGAAATAGCAGTAGATGTTCTTCGTGACGTAGAAATCCATGTCCACAACCTTGCCCAGTCCGGAGAACGAGGCGATTTCGGGCGTGCTGCCCGCCGTGACGGCCGCCTCCGAGATATCCAGCAGCACGAGTTCCCCCGACTCGGTGCCCAGCAACATCCGGTCCTTGTAGATGGTCTTGGCCAGGGCTGCATACGTCGACGGAATTCCGACGACTCCTGTCGAGAGCGCCGTGATCTGTCCCGGAGCCGTGTAGACTGCCGCAACCGTGCCTTCCAGCAGATCGTAGGCATAGAGCGTGTTGTTGTTGGTCCCGGCCGTGAAGAAGAGCGTTTCGATACCGGCGACGCACACCTCGAAGAGACTCTCTTCGCCGAAGCCCTCGACCTCGGGCATGGCCCGGAACCAGTTGAGCGTAATGGCCACCGACGTCTCGCTGTTCATCTTGTAGTCGAACGACAAGAGGTAGTATTTCCCGTCGGTTTTATCTTTGAGCAGCAGAATATTGGTCGAGTTCGTTGCTCTGGTCGGGACCATGTCGAAAGTTACCCGTGCCCCCATTGCCTCGACCGTGTAGTTGCCCAGGGCGGCAACATCCGGGAACGTGAGTCCCGATTCGGGATCCGTATCGCCGGGCTGTACGGCCGAAGCCTCGGGAATCCGCACGGCGCGGAACGTTCCGAAGTCGCTGGCGATGTCTCCATAGACATTGTAACCGTAAATGCTCAGCAGGCGGTTGTTCAGCCGGTCGTAGAGCAGGGCGAAGGGGATGTGACCGAAGGATTTGTTGTGGAAGTGGTCGAATCCGTTCATCAGCGAGATCTCCATGCCGCCGTCGAAGTAGACCGGCGTGGTGCCGTACTTGCCCGAGTGTGCCACGGGATAACCGTTGTAGAAGCTGAAGTCGCGCTGGTAGACCTTGCCGTCCTTCGAAAGCAGGATCGAACCGCCGTCACGCTGAAACCCGCCCACCGGCACAAATCCTTCGGGAGCCGCTCCGCCGACGAACTCCGTATTGATGTCGATCACCTTCGCCAGTGTGGCCTGGTCGATGCTGACACTGCCGCTGCCCTGGAGCACCTCCCATTCGTAGTAGGGGGTTCCTCCGTCGTAGGCTACCCGTCGGATCTTCTGCGGGTCGGAGCCCAGCGCTTCGCCGTTCACGTCGCCGTAGACGTCGCGCACGAGCTCCCCGGGAGTCGTGGCGTCGACCAGGTTGATGTAGCTCAGCAGCGACTGTCCGCCGTCGTCCGAAAGGATGAACCACCCTTCGGCAAACGACGAGGTGATGACCAGCGTGAAGATCGTGCTGTAACGGATCTCGCGCCCGGTGTCGATCACCGTGAACGAGCCCGCGTGGCGCCCGACGCGCAGCGGGTCGATCTCCAGGATCCGCTCCTGGGAGACGACCTCTCCGTCGATGCTCCATTCGTAAGCCAGATTGCTCTCAGAAACCCGCTCGTGGAGGATCTTGTAGCCGGGTTCGATGACGATCTTCTCGTCGTAGGACCACGTCAGGCGCACGCTCTTCATCGTGTCCATGCGGAAGACGAGGATGTCGTCGCCCGTCGTGGAGTAGTCGTAATTGCCCTTGTCCTTGTAGCAGGCCGTGGCCAGAAAGGCGCCTGCGAGGAGTGCTGTCAGAAGTTTGACGTATCTTTTCATGTGCTGCATCCGAATTAAGCGTTGATATTGATTCCGTCGAGCATCGAACTGCCGTCTTCATCGAGGATTTCGTTGCCCAGGTCGCGCTGTTCGCGCAGGTAGTAGACGAACTCGCGGCACAGGGCCGTAATTTCGCTGTTGTCCATCTCCGAGAGGTCACTCACGCCCGTTGCCTTGATGAACTCCTCGTACTTCTTGTTGGAGTAGGTCCCCAGGAAGGCGTCGGCGAAATCCTGGTTCCACCAGTCGGGCTGGGAGATGATGTTCGACACGCGGATGATGCGCAGGCAGTTGGTCGTGGGGCCCGGGAGGAAGTCCCCGCCCTCGACGATGCGCACGGCGATGTCGACCTCCTTTTCATCCATGACCGCCGTGCGGTGGACCGTAACGTAGGTCTCGCCGGTGAACATCCCGGCCTGAATCGTCGGATTCGGGTCCAGATCGTAGGCTTCGGAGGGTGCTGTGGTCTTCGCGGGGTCGATCTCCAGCCGGTAGCCCATCACCCGGTCCGTCGTGCGGGTCACGGTCTCCACGGCCAGGCGGATCGTGCGCGTATCCTCTCCCGGGGTGGTCTTGAACGAGAAACGCACGATCTCGTCGGATTTCTCCGTGAAGTAGACGTAGTGGCCGTCGCCGTAGGTCGGGAGGCCCTGTTCGGAGCAGCCTCCGGCGCCGAGCAGCGCTGCGGCGAATGCAAATATGATCGTTTTTTTCATGAGTCGGTTTATTTTTTATTTTAAGGTCGTTTCACTGTCGGGAATGTCGAAGACGTATTTGCCCGCCATTTGGATTGTCTGCGTGGTGCTGACGAGCGTCGGGCTGTTCAGGCGCTTCAGGAAGAAGAAGTACTGCCCTTCGCCGATGTTCTCCTTCCACATTTCGAGTTCGAGTTTTTCCATGAAGGTGTCGAAATCGGATGCCGAGATCGAACCTGTGCGGACCCGTTTCTTGTAAACCAGCGTGTTGAGGTCGGAGATCGCATCGGCAACCGTACCTTCGCCGAATCCGCGGGCCTTGCACTCGGCCATGATCATGATGATCTCCGACATGCGGATCACCGGAATGAGCGCCCCCTGGGTATCGTTTCCTTCATAATCGACGTCGGAACCGTCGGTGCCGGTGTACTTCACGTACTTGAACGAGGCGTAGAGATCCTCCTCTTCTTCGGCGTTTGGCTGGTTGATGCCGTATTTGTAGCGTGCGTCGTATTTCTGTTCGTTGGATGTGAAGCGGACTTTGGGATTGCGCAGTGCCAGAATGAAATTGGTCTGGTTCGAGAGCATTACGTCGTTGTAGTTCTTCGTCAGGTACTGGTCGTAAGCCGCGAAGATGATGTCGTCGTAGAGCTTTACGGCCCCCGAAACCGAACTGGCCATCGAATAGGTGGTCAGCGGGAACCACTCCGAGCAGGTCTCATAGACCTCGGTGGCCGTCTCCAGCGCCTTTTCATAGTCGCAGGCGTACATGTAAACCCGGGCCAGCAGCGCCTTGACGGCCCAGTAGTGGAGCCGGGTGCCGCGGTAGCCGAAGAACAGACCGCGCGAATCGTTCGAGATGAAACGTGTCGAGGCATTTTTCAGGGCGTCGAGGTTCCGGTCGTTGATCTCCAGCAGCGGAAGCGCAGCCTCCAGATCGGCGACGATCTTTGCGAGCACCTCTTCGGTGGTGTAGCGCGTCGGAACCCGGTCGGGATAGCTCGTCGAGTAGGGGATGGCCTTCGCGGTGCGGTCGACGACCGGAGCCGCGGCGAAGAGCCGCAACAACTCGAAGTGCATCAGCGCACGGGCCGCCAGCGCCTCGCCGTAGATCATCTCCCGCTCGCCGCTTTCGGAGTAGGGGAAGATCTCGGGATCGGCCTCGGAGACGTGCGCGATCAGCGCATTGCAGTTGGCGATGGTGTTGTAGGCCGTCTGCCAGATGTTTTCCAGGTAGTCGAGGACCTCCTTGTTCTCGTAGTCGAGCTTCTCGGTGTAGGTGTAGAGCTGCGAGGTGCTCATCGACCCGAAGTCGTAGTATTGGGCCAGGGCGCTCGTGAAACCCCAGGAGAGTTCGCGGCCGTAGAGCGGCGCGGAGGACATCTGCTGATAGATGCCGTTCAGGGCCGAGCGGTATCCGGAGTAGTCGCTGAAGAGGTTCTCCTCGGTGGTCATGCCCTGCGGCATGATGTCGAGCCACTTGCTGCACGAGGCCGAGAGCAGCAGGGCCGAACCGGAAAGAAATATGTTGATGATTGTTTTCATGCGGAAACGGATTTAGAAGGTGAGATTGAGCGTGAAGTTGATCGTGCGCGAGTAGGGGTAGTCCAGACCGCGCTCCTGGAGGACGGTGCTGTAGTAACCCAGGTCCTCGATGTTGGCCGTCAGGCGCAACATGCCCAGTCCCCAGCGCTTCACGAGCTTCGAGGGGAAGTCGTAGCTGATCGACAGCGAGTTGAACTGCAGGGTGTTGTAGTCCTGGATGAAGCGCGACGTGGGGCGCGTCACCAGCGTGCGGTCCTTGATGTCCTTCAGCGGGGCGACGTCGCCGGGGTTGATCCAGCGGTCGGTCGAGACGCGCCGGTCGACGTTGTAGCGTTCGAGGTTGGCGTTTTCGACCTGGTTGACCAGCGTGGAGTTGTAGCGCTGTCCGCCGAATTCGTAGAGGAACGTGGCGAAGAGCGAGATGTTCTTCCAGCGGGCGTTCAGTCCGAAGGAGCCCTGGGCCCACGGCTCCGTATTGCCGATCTCGACCTGGTCGGCGGCATTCCACTCATAGGTGATCGTGCCGTCGGGACGCAGGTAGACCTCCTTGCCGTTGGCGGGGTTGATGCCCAGCGACTTCATACCGTAGATCGCATAGATCGAACCTCCCTCGACATACTGCGTGTAGGTCTGGGCGTACTTGCTCTGCGAGGAGTAGTCGTCGTAGTCCTCGTACTGCTTCTGCACCAGTTCGTTGTAGGCTCGCAGTGCATCGTTGATCTTGACGATCTTGTTCTTGTTGTGGGCCATGTTCCCGAAGAGGGTCATCTCCAGGTTCTTCGTGCGGTAGAAGTTGTAGCGCAGGTCGAGTTCGAAACCGCGGTTGCTCACCTCGCCGAGATTGTCCTTGTAGCTCGTGAATCCCGACGACGAGGGGATCGTCACGTCGGTGATCTGGTCGATGGTCTTCTTGTCGTAGTAGCTGGCCTTGAATAAGAGGCGGTCCTTGAAGAAGCCGAGTTCAAGACCGATGTCGGCGATGCGGGTCTTCTCCCAGCCGAGGTTGGGGTTGCCCATGTAGTAGAGGATGTGCCCGGCGCCGGTCGAGTACCAGTCCGACGTCGAGGAGGTGGTGTAGGTCGAGCGGGCCGAGTAGGCGGCGTATCCGACCTTTCCGACCGTACCGATCGTGCCGCGGATCTTCAGGCGGCTCAACCAGGGGTGTTCGCGCAGGAATTTGTAGTTGTGGATGTTGATACCGGCGCCCACGGCCCAGAAGGGAGCCACGCGGTTGTCGGACCCGAACTCCGACGAGCCGTCCATACGCACCGAAAGGTCCAACAGGTAGATGTCGTCGTAGGTGTAGTTGCCCGAGAGGAACATACCCACCAGCCGGGTCTTGTTCTTCGATTCCGAGGGTTTGCCGTCGACCTGGGCGGCGTCGTTGGGCGAATTGAGGGCTCCGGTCGAGAAACCGATGTACTTGATGTTGTTGACCGTGTAGCTGTTCTCCACGGCGTTTCCGCCGAGCGAGAAGTTCAGGAAATGCTTGTTGAAGTTGCGGTTGTACATGAACAGCAGGTTCGCGTCGTAGGAGAAGGTGTCCGAACCGTTGACCGAGAGCGACCCGAGCTCCTGGGGCGTGGCGAAGGCGCTGTTCGACGACGAGAGCGGGTCGACGAAGACGCGCGACTCGTAGTTGCGCTGGCTGAGCGTGATCCACGCCTTGGCGGTGAAGTGCGGCGTGGCGTAGAAGTTGATGGCGAAATTGTCCTGCAGGGTGCGGTAGTTGCTGCGGTTGAAGTTGTTGAGGTATTCGCGCTCGTAGAGCGGGTTGAGCGTCGAGTAGCCGAAGCGCAGGTTCTGGAGGTACTTGCCCGTGGTTTCGTCGATCGGGACGTTGTAGGGCAGCATGTGCGAGAACTGCGAGAAGCTGTAGGGCGAATCGCTCGAATTGTTTGCGTCGTACGAGGCGCGGTTCATGATCTGGAACTTCCCGATGCGGTAGTCGAGGAAGAGCCCGGCGCCGTAGGTGTCGCGCTTCGAGTCGCGCATGACGCCCTTGTTTCCGGCGTACTTGAGCTCGATTCCCCAGCGCACGTCGTTCTCACCGCCGTCGATGTAGATGCTGTGCTGGTGGTTGAGGGCCGTGCGGAGGTTCTTCGAGAGCCAGTAGGTATCCACCCCGCGGTTCACCTCGTTGAGCTTCTGGTAGTAGGTCTGGTTGGTGGTGTAGGTGTTCTCGGTGACGTCCGAGGCATCGAAGGCGTAGAGTCCGGCATCGAGTTCGGCCTGGAGCTTCTCGCGGGCGTTCATCAGGTTGTAGGCCGACAGATCGGGGATCTCGACGCTTCCCGTGAGGTTGTACGAGACGCGGAGCTTCCCGGCCTCCGGGGCGCGCGATTCGATTACCACCACGCCGTTTGCGGCGCGCGAACCGTAGAGGACCGTTGCGGCGGCATCCTTGAGCAGCGTGATCGAGTGCACGCGCATGGGGTCCATGTCGTAGATCTTCTCGACGTCGACCTCGAAACCGTCGAGGATGAAGATCGGCAGGTTCGAGTTGTTCGTGAGGTTCTGGCGCGAGATGTCGGCCGAGTTGTTCAGCTCGGTGGTGATGCTGTTCTGGCCGCGGATGTAGAATTCGGGCAGCGAGTTGGGGTCCGAACCCATGGAGATGTTCTCGGCGATGCGGAACGAGGGGTCGAAGACCTGGATGGCATCGATCATGTGCTTGGGCGATACCTCGACGATCTGTTCGCGGCTGATTCGCGTGGTGTTACCCGTGAAGCTCTCCTTGCGCACCTGGGCATAGCCCGTAACCACCACGTCGTCGATGCTCTCCACCTTGTCGAGCAGCTGCACGTCGAGTTCCGTCTGGTTGTTGTAGGCCACTTCGCGGCTCTCCATGCCGAGGAAGCTTACGGCAATGACGACATTCTGCCGTTTCGGGAAGCGCAGCGTGTAGCGTCCGTCGGCATCGGTTGTCGTACCGACGGTCGTCCCCTTGACCAGCACCATGGCACCCGGAATCGGGGCCTTGGTTGCGCGGTTGGTGACGCGCCCGGTGAGCGTAACCCGTTGGGGGGGGGAATTCAAGGGCCGCTCGCCGAGCCGGATGACGATCGTATCCTCGCTGATCGAGAAGTCGAACCCCGAGCCTTTGAGCACCTCGCGGAGAATCTCCTCGACGGGTGCCTGCTGGCGGTTTATCGTGATTCCGCGGACGGCCTTGATCTCGTTGCTGTTGTAGAGCAGCAGATATCCCGTCTGTTGTTTGATTTGCTGGAGAACGTCGTCGAGCGATGCGTTCGTCATGGCGATGGACATCCGTTTTTTCGGATGGTCCGCCTCCTGGGCGCTTGCTGTCCGGAACGTGAAGAGTGAGACGGCCGTCAGCAGCAGTACGACGACCCCCAGGCCTCTTCGGCGAAGAGGTGTCGGTAAGGCAAGTTTCTTCATACGCAAATTATTTTATAACTGGAACATTGGGTTCTTGTCGGTTCGGCCCCCACCCATTGACGCTCCTGTCGAGGGCCGGGAACAACTTTCCCCCCCCCTCTTGGCGCGGATGTCACGGGTATCTCCGCTTACAGGGCGGGCCGGGCTTTCGGCCGCGGTTTCCGCACTACGCGGATCGTACCGTCGTCCTGCTGGCTGAAAACCACGTCGTTGGTCAGGTTCATCAGGTCGGCGATGGTGTTGAGGGTTTCGTGTCGTTTGACCATTCCGGTGTAGAGCACGCCGTCGAGCGAGGGCGACGAGGTGTCGATGCGCACGTCGTACCAGCGTTCGAGTTTGCGGCAGATCGACCGCAGCGACTCTTCGTAGAAGACCAGCAGCCCGCGGCGCCACATCGTGCAGGCTTCGACGTTGACCTCCCTCACGTCGAGGAATCCCGACGCCTTCTCCACTCCGGCCTGTTGTCCGGGCGTAAGTACGACCTGCGAACCGTTGGCCTCCACGCGCAGCGACCCGGTGACCAGGGTGGTCTCCACCCGGGGTTCGTCGTCGTAGGCCATGACGTTGAACGAGGTGCCGAGGACGGTCATTTCCATCCCGGCCGCCGCGACGACGAAGGGATGCCGGGTGTCGCGGGCCACCTCGAAGAAGACCTCGCCGCAGACCGTGACGCGGCGTTCGCGGCCGAAATGCAGCGGATAGGTGATGCTCGATCCGGCATTGATCCAGGCCCGGGTTCCGTCGCTGAGCGTCAGCGTGTACTCTCCGCCCTGGGGTACGCGGACCGTATTGAACAGTTCCGTCGGGTCGGTTTTGTCGGGTTCGGTGTTTTTCCTGGTTCCGGGAGTTTCAGAGGCTTCGGAGGTCTCGGGGGCGCGGTAGGCGATGCGGTCGCCGTCGATTTCGATGTGCACGTTCCGTTCGCGGAGTTCGGTGCGGAGCGTGTCCGTCAGGGCGACGACTTCGCCGGAGGAGAGTTCCAGCACGGCGCGGTGCGTGCCGGGTTCGACCGTTTCGGGAAGGTGGTTGCGGTTGGGGTCCAGCCGCTCCCGGGCCTCGTAGAGCAGGGCGCCGCTGACAAACACCCCGATGAGCAGCAGGACGGCGGCACATGCACGCAGTGTGCGGAAGAAGCGCTTGCGGCGCATGTAGCGGCGGTCCTCCTCGCAGATGGCCTGCCAGACGCGCTCCTTGTCGTAGCGGTACATCCGTGAGAGTTCGCTTCCAAGGTCCGAGTTGCCGTCGATCAGGTCGAGGATCTGGCGGTTCTCTTCGGACTCGCGGCTCCACGCTTCGAGTTCCTGCATCCCTTCGGGCGAGATCCGTCCGGAGATGTAGTCGCGCAGCAGTCGGTCGATCGGGTTGTTTTCCATGCGTTCGGGCCTTTTACTTAACAGACCCGGTTCAGGGGAAAACTCCTTACAGTTTTGCGAAAAAAAATGCGGCCGGAAGTCGCATTCAGAAGAGGAACAAGGCCATGAATTTCCGCAAAGCCTTGATCGAACGGTACATGTGTGTCTTGATGGTGGCCAGCGAAACGCCCAGTTCGGAGGCGGCATCGGCATAGGAGTAGTTGTTCAGACAGATCAGCTTGACGACCTTGCGGGACTGTTCCGAGAGTCGTTCGATGGCCTGATAGAGCCGATGGAGGCGGTTTGCGCGTTCGACGTCGTCGCGGCTGAGGTCGAAATTGACCTCGTCGGCGATCACTTCCTTACCGTTGAGCTCCTCCCAGCGGCGCAGGCGGTGGGTCGAGGCGTAGTCCAGGGCGGCGTTGCGCACGCAGCGGTAGAGGTACTTGGTCGGGGAGTCGATTTTCGAGAGGTCCACGCGGGCCAGCTTGACGAAGACGTCCTGAACGATATCCTCGGCCGCGGACTTCGAGTGCACGATCTCCTCGGCCACGTAGGCGGCACTGCGGAAGTGTGCATTGAAGAGTTCTTCTAAGGTCGGGGAGATCATGTTCCTTTGCTGTTTGCCTACAAATGTAAAAATAAAAAATTAAAATAATACGCCCTTCCGGTATTTTTTTGTGCATTTCGGCCGCGAACCGTAGCTGTCTGATATGCCATCTAGCTGCTTTACAGTGGATTGTGCTGTTCTTTTTGTCGGAGTTCCGACCGGTAAAATTATAAGCGGCCCTTCGGGAAGGACCGCTTATGGACATTTTTTTCGATTTTCAGACGCCATTTTTGGACGTTTCGAATCCTTTTGTATAAATTTTGATTCCGGATTGTAACTTTCGGACGGCGGGAATCGCCTGTTTGTAATCCCGAACCTCAATGGGTGGCCAGATACCAGTCCGTCTGCTGACAACCCGGAGCCTTGGAGTTCTGCGAGGGTTCGCTCACCGTGACCCCCGTGTAGAAATGCACGCTGTTGAGCCGATGGTTGTAGGTCGAGTAGAACTGCGCCGTGCTGAGGCGGCACGAACTCGGGAAGGCACGGTCCAACTGTCTGTTGAAGGCGTCGATCAGGCCCTGGTCGCCGCAACTCTCCTTGACGTAGTGCCCCAGATCGAAGAAGAGGTGGTTGTTGAATCCCTCATAGGACTGGAGCGTATTCAGGTCGAAGTATTGTTGCGTGCCCTGTTTTACGGCCCGCATCGCCGCGGCCAGCCCCTCCAGCTCCGACATTACGGCCAGCGAGATGCAGCCCGACTGTTCGTTGTCGAGGATCGTATCCCAGTCGTATTCGTAAAATTCCCAGAACTCCCGGCACACCGCTTCGAGGGCCGTGCGGGGCGTTTCGTCGGCGAACAGGTGCGGGGTGATGCGGCTGTAGGGGAATCCCGCGGCCATGATCTCACAGGGCGATGCCACGACGTAATCCACCGTGTTGCGCAGGTCGTAGAGCGTCTCGATGTTGGCCATGAAACAGGCGTCGAAAATCAGGTAGTCGAAACGCACCCGCTGGCTCTCCAGCACGTCGGCCAGCTCCTGGATCTCCAGTTCGTGCCCGGGGTCTCCGAAAGAACGGGTCGGCAACGCCCCCGGAGCCGGAATCCAACGATCCTCGTCCCGGCGGTCGGGGTCGGCCGAGTTCATGGAGAGGTTTCCGCTCGTGCGCGAAACCCAGGCCTTGCCGTGGCAGCCGATGATAAGTCCGTAGCGCGCTGCGGGCGCCGCCGCCACGGCATCTGCGAGCAGCTTCGCCACATCGTCCGGACGCTCCGCCGCAAAACTGCCGTACTCCTTCAGGGTTACGGTTTCGCACTGGCGCGACCGGGTGTTGTAGTAGATCTCCTGCAGGAGCGCCGTGCTCGAATTGTCGGGCTGCCAGCAGACCAGCATCCGCCCGTTGCCCGGGACGGTGGCGCTGACGGCCCGGACGATTCCGTCGAGGTTCTGCCGGTAGAAGTAGTCCAGGTTGCGCCCCGGCATGTAAAGGATCACGCAGCGGTCGGCCTGTTCGGGCGGGTTGTAACCCGATCCTTCCTCCTTCCTGGAGCAGGAGCCCGACAGCGTGACGGCAAGGAGCAGCAACAGCAGGCGTCCCGGCCGGATTATTTGTAGGTACGCGGCTTTAAGTTGTTGAATTGCCATGTGCGGTCACGTTTGTAGGTGTAACCTTCGGGTTTGTTCCAGTAGACGCGCCCGAAATCGAAGTAGAATCCCTTTCGTTTCTTGCCGTCGACGACGTAGGGAACCAGCAGCGGCACGAATTCTACCGTCCGGCTGATGATGCGGGCCTTGCCGTAGGAGAGCTCCTCGGCGGCCAGCACGTCGAGCGCATGGTCGAACATCAGCACGTGCCGCGGGGTCTTTTCGGTGAATCCGTCGCCCGAGTCGAGGATCGTGCGCAGCACGCCGTTCATGCGGTCGGCATAGGCCTTTTCGCGGACCTTGTCGCCCAGGGCTCCGTAGGCGAACGACATCAGGTTGAGGACCTTCGGGCTGAAGGGATCGCGGGCCAGGGCGTCGGTCCCGAACGAGATGAGCGATTCGAGGGTCGCCACGTCCGGACGGTCGGGGTCGAGCCCTGCGGCGAGCAGCAGCATCTTGTCCAGGTCGGGGTTCGTGGCCAGGGGCTTGTACTCGTCTCGGTAGGCGAAGCCGTAATAGAGATAGTGGTACTCCTCATCGGTGAGCGTGTCGCCGGCGTTGTAGCGCATCATCAGCGTCGGGTAATAGAACGGGGATTCGGCGTCGAGCGTCCGGTCGAGGATCATCTCTTCGTCGGGAACCCGGGCGGCGGCCAGCGCCGGGAGGAGCATCACAAGCAGCAGGAGTCGTTTCATGAGGGTCGTTTTCCGATACGAACGCAAAATCAACGCAAATCGTATCTTTCGATCAGACTTTTGAATCGTTCGCGCAGACTTTGCGATCCGGCGACGAGCGGCAGGCGCACCGTGTCGCCGATGCGTCCCATGACCGAGAGGGCGCACTTCACGCCCACGGGATTCCCCTCGGCGAAGAGGGCCTTCACGGCGTCGTCCAGCGCTTCGTACTCGCGGTCGGCGGCCTCGAAATCGCCCCGTTTGGCGTGGTTGATGCACTGCATGAAGCGTTCGGGGAAGGCGTTCGCCGCCACGGAGATCACGCCGTCGCCGCCGCGCCGCATCAGCTCGATGGTGATGCCGTCGTCGCCCGAGAGGACGAGGAACCCTTCGGGGCGGTTGTCCAGAATCTGCTGCATCTGCTCGATGTTGCCCGAAGCCTCCTTCACGCCGATGACGTTCTTCAGCTCGCGGGCGCAGCGCAGCGTGGTTTCGGCCGTCATGTTGACGCCCGTGCGGCCGGGGATGTTGTAGAGGATCACCGGCAGGGGCGAGTGCTCCGAGACGGTGCGGAAGTGCTGGAAGAGCCCCTCCTGCGAGGGCTTGTTATAGTAAGGTGTCACGCTCAGGATGGCGTCGGCGCCCCGCAGGTCGAATTCGCGCAGCTGGTCCAGGACCTCCGACGTGGAGTTGCCGCCGCAGCCCATCACCAGCGGCACGCGCCCGGCGATCTGGTTGGTGATGAACATGGCGATGACGGCCCGTTCGGGCATGTAGAGCGTGGGGGTCTCGGCCGTGGTGCCCAGGGCCACGATGTAGTCCACACCGCCCTCGATCACATAGTCGACCATGCGGGCCAGGGCTTCGTAATCGACTCTTCCGTCCGGAGTAAAGGGGGTGATCATGGCGGCGCCTACGCCTGCGAGTTTGTGTTGTAGCATGGTATTTTCCGTATTAGATTCGTATTTTCTGGTTTGTTGGAAAGGCTGTCGGGGGGGGCGGGGGCTGTCGGGTGCTTCAGAAGAGTTCGCCCTGACGGGGTTCCGGCGCGTCACTCCCGGGCTGCGGGGTTTCGGACCGGGGTTCCGGCGCGTTGCTTCCGGGCTGCGGGGTTTCGGATCGGGGCTCCGGCGCATCGCTCCCGGGCTGCGGGGTTTCGGACCGGGGCTCCGGCGCATCGCTCCCGGACTGCGGGGTTTCGGTCCGCGGGACCGCTCCTTTATCCGCCGCCGCATCCGCCGGGGTTTCTGCTTCAACGGTTTCTGCCGTCTCTGCCGCATCCGCCGGGATCCCAGCTTCGACGGTTTCTGCCGCCTCCGCCGCCTCCGTCCAAGTGCCTGTTTCGACCGCTTTGGCTGCATCCGCCGGGGCATCGCCCTCGATCATCCGGATGAATTCCTCTTCGGAGAGAATCCGGATGCCCAGTTTTTCGGCCTTCTTGAGTTTTGCGGGGCCCATGTTCTCCCCGGCCACGATGTAGTCCACATTGCCCGAAACGGCCGCAAGGTTCTTTCCGCCGTGGGCTTCGATCAGGGCCTTCATCTCGTCGCGACTGCGCGTGAAGCGCCCCGAAACCACGAAACTCTTTCCGGCAAGGCTCTCCGAAGCCAACTCGCGGGCTGCGGCCTCGAACTGCAGCCCGGCAGCCCGCAGGCGGCGGATGATGTCGAGGTTGGTTCCGTCGGCGAAATACTCGATGATGGCGTCGGCGATGCGTTCGCCCACCTCGTCGGCCTCGACCAGCTCCTCGCGCGAGGCCGCCATCACGGCGTCGAGCGTGCGGAAGTGTTCGGCGAGGTATTTCGCCGTGGTTTCGCCCACGAAGCGGATGCCCAGTCCGAACAGCACGCGCGCGAAGGGCACCTCCTTCGATCGTTCGATCGAACGGATGATGTTCTCGGCCGACTTCTCGCCCAGACGGGGCAGCGGCGAGAGCTGTTCGGCCCTGAGGTCGTAGAGGTCCGCGACGGTGCGCACCAGGGCGTTGTCGTAGAGCAGTTCGACGGTCTCCTCGCCCAGCCCCTCGATGTCGAGGGCCTTGCGGCGGATGAAGTGGATGATGCGCCCGATGATCTGGGGGCGGCAGCCGCTCTGGTTCGGGCAGTAGTGTTTGGCCTCGCCCTCGTAGCGCACCAGCTCGGTGCCGCATTCGGGGCAGTGCGTGATGTATTCGAACGGTCGGCTGTCGGCCGGGCGTTGCGAGAGATCGACACCGGTGATTTTGGGGATGATCTCGCCGCCCTTTTCGACATAGACCATGTCGCCGGGACGGATGTCCAGCAGGGCCATCTGCTCGGCGTTGTGGAGCGTGGCGCGCCGCACGGTGGTTCCGGCCAGCAGCACCGGTTCGAGGTTGGCTACCGGCGTAATGGCCCCGGTGCGTCCGACCTGGAACGAGATGCTGTCGATGCGCGTGAGCGCCTGTTCGGCCTTGAACTTGTAGGCTACGGCCCATTTCGGGGCCTTGGCCGTGAATCCCAACTGGCGCCGCACGGCGAAGTCGTTGACCTTGATGACCACGCCGTCGGTCGGGAAGGGGAGTTCGTGGCGCGCCGTATCCCAGTAGCGGATGAAGTCGTCGATCTCGGCGGCGTTGTGGCAGATGCACATCCGGTCGGAGACCTTGAACCCCCATGCGCGGGCCTTCTGGAGGCTCTCCCAGTGGTTCGTGAAGGGGAGGTTGTCGCCCGCCAGCTGGTAGAGCGTGCAGTCGAGTCCGCGCCGCGCCACGACGGCCGAGGACTGCTGCTTGAGCGTTCCGGCCGCGGCGTTGCGCGGGTTGGCGAAGAGGGGCTCGCCGTTGGCTTCGCGTTCGGCGTTGAGGCGGTCGAACGAGGCATAGGGCATGAGGATCTCGCCCCGGATCTCGAAGTAGTCGGGCCAGTCGTCGCCCTGCAGCCGCAGCGGCACGCTGCGCACGGTGCGCACGTTGGCCGTCACGTCGTCGCCCGCGAGGCCGTCGCCGCGCGTCACGGCGCGCAGCAGGCGCCCGTGTTCGTAGGTGAGCGAAATGGCCGTACCGTCGAACTTGAGTTCGCAGACGTAATCCGTTTCGCCGGCCTCGCGCTCGATGCGGTCGATGAAGTCGTGGAGCTCCTCCAGGGAGTAGGTATTCCCGAGCGAAAGCATCGGATAGCGGTGCCGCACGGTTTCGAATTCCGCCGTGAGGTCGCTGCCCACGCGCACCGACGGCGAGTTGGGATCGGCGTATTCGGGGTGTGCACGCTCCAGTTCCTGGAGTTCGCGCATCATCGTATCGAACTCGAAATCCGAAATTTCGGGTGCGTTTTCGACGTAGTATTTGTAGTTATGCAGTTCGAGCTGTCGGCGCAGCTCTTCGATGCGTTCGCGTATCATACCTTGAAAATAACGTGCGTAAAGTTACATATTTTGATGGGAACAACGGGTAAAAACAAAAAAAATGCAAAAAAAAATTGCAGATGTGGTGCGATATACAAATTTTGCGTATAATTGCAGAAAATTTCGAAGCATTACCATGGCTAAACAGAATATGGCAAAGAAACATATCGTAACGAGTTTTCACAACCTCACTCCGGAGATGCAGGAGGCCGTCAAGGAGAAATATCCGCTGGGGTTCACCGATTCGATGATTCGGGTGGACAAACCCAACGGCGATTTTTTTTATGCCGTGCCGTATGACACGGACGAGGTGGCCTATATGATCAAGATCGACGTGAAGATCGACGATTCGGCACAGGACGACGACGACAAGGACTACTACGACGACGATCTGAAGGGTGCCGACGATCTGCAGGGTGCCGACGACGATACCTCGGAGCTCTCCGAGTCGTCGGATGACGATGTCGATATCTGAGTTTTCGCCGGATGGACCGTTCGGTTGCGGGAATGGTGTTTGCGCTCCTTGCCACGGCGTGCGGCCTGGCGGACGACCCGCAGGACGAGCGGAACAAATCCGTCTATCCCACCTTTTTTGACAAGACTTTCGAGGCCTACTGCATCGAGACGTTCGATCTGGACGGCGACGGGCGCATCTCGCGCTATGAAGCGCAGCGGGTGCGTGACGTGTCGTGCCCGGGCCGGGGAATCGTTTCGCTGGCCGACCTGCGCGAATTCCCCAATCTGGAACGCCTCGACTGCTCGGACAATGCGCTCTCGGAACTGGACCTGAGCCCCTGCACGCGCCTCATGCGGCTGGATTGCCGCGGAAACGGCCTTGTGCGGCTCGATGTGGAGGGGCTGCGCGGCTTGACCGAGGCGGACTGCCGCGACAATGCCCTGCAGCAGCTCGACCTCACCTCGAACGGCTCGCTCGGAAGGCTGGACCTCCGCCGCAACGACCTGCGGACGCTCGACGTCTCGGCCTGTGCGGCGACCCTGCAGGCCGACGTGCGCGAAAATCCCGGGCTGGGGACGGTCTACTGCCGCCAGACGCAGGGAATCTCCTTCGACGGCGGTACGGAGTTGCAATACCGATAAGCGGGCAGGCCGCGGGCCGCCTCCCGAACAGGCTGCGCCGAACGGAAAAAGGCTTCCGTTGCGGCGCATTTTTTTATAATTTGTTGAAAAGTCACCCGGCAAGGTGCCGCTTTTCCCGGATTATTTCGTACCTTTGGGAGCAAAAATGTCTTTTGTAACCCAAAAACAAAAACAGATCCGGATACAATGAAAAAAGTAGACGTCATCCTCGGCCTCCAGTGGGGCGACGAGGGCAAGGGTAAGGTCGTGGACGTGCTTACGCCCCGTTACGAGGTCGTGGCCCGTTTCCAGGGCGGTCCCAATGCCGGTCACACGCTGGAGTTCGGCGGGGAAAAATACGTGCTTCGTTCGATTCCCTCGGGTATTTTCCAGGGCGGGAAGACAAACATCATCGGAAACGGAGTCGTGCTGGATGCCGTGCTGTTCCGTGCCGAGGCCGAAGAGCTCGCACGCAGCGGACATGATCTCACCCAACAGCTCTGCATCTCGAAAAAGGCCCACCTGATCCTCCCCACGCACCGCATCCTCGACGCCGCCTACGAGGCCGCCAAGGGAAGCGCCAAGATCGGAACCACGGGAAAGGGCATCGGCCCCACCTATACCGACAAGGTCAGCCGAAACGGAATGCGCGTGGGGGACCTGCTGAGCCCCGATTTCGAGCAGATCTACGCCGCGGCCAAGGCCCGCCACGAGAAGATCCTCCGCAGCCTCGACTACGCATACGACATCACCGACCTCGAAGCCCAGTGGTTCGAAGCCGTGGAGTACCTCCGCCGCTTCCGGATCATCGACAGCGAGTATTTCGTCAACGAGTGCCTGGCTCAGGACAAGTCGATCCTCGCCGAAGGGGCCCAGGGTACGCTGCTCGACGTCGATTTCGGGTCGTATCCCTTCGTTACGTCGTCGAATACCGTCTGCGCCGGGGTCTGCACCGGACTGGGTGTCGCCCCGAACCGCATCGGCGAGGTCTACGGCATCTTCAAGGCCTACTGCACGCGCGTGGGCAGCGGACCGTTCCCCACGGAGCTCTTCGACGCCACGGGTGAGAAACTCTGCGAACTCGGACACGAATTCGGTGCCGTGACGGGCCGTCGCCGCCGTTGCGGATGGCTCGACATGGTGGCCCTGAAATATTCGATCATGATCAACGGCGTGACGCAGCTCATCATGATGAAGTCCGACGTCATGAACGACTTCGACACGATCAAGGTTGCCACCTCCTACGAGATCGGCGGGCGCCGCACCACGGAATTCCCCTACACGATCACCGACGACCTGAAACCCGTCTATACGGAGTTCGAGGGTTGGAAATGCGACCTTCGCCAGTGCCGCAGCTACGAGGAGTTCCCCGAGGCGTTCAAGCGTTACGTGGATTTCATCGAGTGTGAAACCAGGGTTCCCGTGCGGATCATCTCCGTGGGTCCCGACCGCGGCGAAACCGTCGTCCGCCCCCGGGCTTAAGAAGCCCGTTTTAGGGGCCCCGGCTAAGAGCCGGGTTTTAGGGGCGATGGGACGAGTGACGTGTTTCCGATCCGGTTTTGCGCTTCGACCGTCGGGAGCGGTGATTTGCTTCCGATCCTTTCAACATCCCTTCGCCCCTAAAACCCCTTTCTTAAAGGGGGTCATTCCCCGCTTGACGGGGAATCCACCCGGTTTAAGAAACCAGTTTTAGAAGCTGCTGAACCTCGCGGGGTTTCCGAAGCCTTTACCCGCCCGGCTTAAGAAGCCGGTTCTATGGGCGAAGGAGTGAGTGAAGGGTTTCAGATCCATATCCTCGCTCCCGAGGCTTTGGAAAACCAGGAAAACCAAGAAATACACGAAAAATTTTTCGACATAACTTGAAATATGCTGCAAAACCTTAAAATTCTGGTTCTGGCCAAGCAGGTGCCCGATACCCGCAACGTGGGTAAGGACGCGATGACCCCCGAAGGGACGGTCAATCGTGCGGCACTCCCGGCCATCTTCAATCCCGAGGACCTCAATGCCCTGGAAGCCGCCCTGCGGCTCAAGGACCGCGTAGCAGGTTCCACGGTGCACATCCTTACGATGGGTCCCCAGCGGGCCGCCGACATCATCCGCGACGCCATGTTCCGCGGTGCCGACGGCGGTTACCTCCTTTCGGGACGTGAATTCGCCGGCTCCGATACGCTGGCAACCTCCTATGCCCTTTCGTGCGCCCTGCGCAAGATCGGCCCCGACGTCATCTTTGCCGGGCGTCAGGCCATCGACGGCGATACGGCACAGGTCGGCCCGCAGGTGGCCGAGAAACTCGGACTTCCGCAGGTGACCTACGCCGAGGAGATCGTCGACGTCAAGGAGAACGCCCTGGTGATCAAACGCCGCCTCGAACATGGTGTCGAGACGGTGGAGTGCCCGATTCCGGCCGTCATCACGGTCAACGGGTCGGCTGCCGAGTGCCGCCCGCGCAACGCCAAGCGCGTGATGAAGTACAAGGGCGCGCTGGCCGGTTCGGAGATCGCCGCGGCGCCCGAATCGCCCGCCGCACAGCGTGCCGCCGCGAAGCCCTACCTGCAGATCGTCGAGTGGGCTGCTGCCGACGTCGATCCGGATCCCGCCCAGCTGGGCCTGCAGGGTTCGCCCACGAAGGTCAAGAAGATCGAGAACGTGGTCTTCGCCGCCAAGGAGGCCAAGCGCCTCACGGCTGCCGATGAGGATATCAATTCACTGATGGTTGAACTTATTGCGAGCCACACGCTCGGTTAATGCGCACGGAGATGAACAACGTATTTGTATATATCGAGATGGAGGGCGGCAAGGTCGCCGACGTGAGTCTCGAACTGTTGACCAAGGGCCGCGAACTGGCCTCGACGCTCGGCGTGAAACTCGAAGCCGTGGCGTTGGGACACAATCTCGCGGGTCTGGAAAAGGAACTGGCCAAGTACGGCGCCGATACGGTGTGGGTGGCCGATGACGAGCTCTTCGAGCCGTTCCGCACGCTGCCCCACACGGCGGTGATGTGCGGCCTGATCGAGCAGGAGAAACCCCAGATTGCGCTGTTCGGTGCCACGCCCGTGGGGCGTGATTTCGCACCGCGCGTGTCGTCGGCGCTGCACAGCGGTCTGACGGCCGACTGTACGCAGCTCGAAATCGGAGACCACAAGGACGCCAAGACGGGCAAGGAGTACAAGGATCTGCTCTACCAGATCCGCCCGGCGTTCGGCGGCAACATCATCGCGACGATCGTCAACCCGGACCACCGTCCGCAGATGGCGACGGTGCGTGAGGGTGTCATGCGCAAGGAGTACGCCGCACAGCCCGGCAAGGGGGAGGTGAAGGCGATCGACTGGAAGAAGTTCGTCAAGGATACGGACCTCGTGGTGAAGATCGTGGACCGTCAGATCGAGGAGCGCAAGATCGACATCAAGGGTGCCTCGATCATCGTGGCGGGCGGCTACGGCATGGGTTCGAAGGAGAACTTCAAGCTGGTGCACGACCTGGCCGACGTGCTGGGCGCCGAGGTGGGAGCGAGCCGTGCGGCGGTTGACGCCGGATTCACGGACCATGCCCGCCAGGTGGGTCAGACCGGTGTGACGGTGCGCCCGAAACTCTACATCGCGTGCGGCATCTCGGGACAGATCCAGCACACGGCCGGTATGGACCAGTCGTCGATGGTCATCTCGATCAACACGGATCCCGATGCGCCGATCAACAAGATCGCCGACTACGCCATCACGGGCGACGTCAACGAGATTATCCCCAAGATGATTAAATACTACAAGCAAAACTCGAAGTAATGGCTAATTTCTTTTCAGATAACAAGGATTTGCAGTTCCACCTCGACCATCCGCTGATGCGGAAGATCGTGGAGCTGAAGGAGCGCGGTTTCGCCGAGAAGGATCTCTACGACTATGCGCCGCAGGATTACGACGATGCGATGGACAACTACCGCCGCGTGCTGGAGATTGCCGGCGAGGTTTGCGGCGAGGTGATCGCCCCGAATGCCGAGGGGGTTGACCACGAGGGCCCGCGCGTGGTGAACGACCACGTGGAGTACGCTTCGGGCACGGTGCGCAACATGCAGGCGGTGGTCGATGCCGGACTGAGCGGCATGACCCTTCCGCGCAAGTACGACGGTCTGAACTTCCCGCTGATCTGCTTCGTGATGGCCAACGAGATGGTGGCGCGTGCGGATGCGAGCTTCGAGAACATCTGGGGTTTGCAGGACTGCGCCGAGACGCTCAACGAGTTCGCCTCGGAGGAGCAGAAGGAGAAGTTCCTCAAGTGGGTGTCGGCCGGAGCGACGTGCGCCATGGACCTCACGGAGCCGGATGCCGGTTCGGACCTGGGATCGGTGATGCTGAAGGCCACCTGGTCGGAGGAGAAGCAGACCTGGCTGCTCAACGGCGTGAAGCGTTTCATCACGAACGGCGACGGCGAGGTTTCGCTCGTGCTGGCCCGTACCGAAGAGGGTACGACCGACGCCCGCGGACTCTCGATGCTCGTGTATGACAAGCGCGACGGCGGCGTGAAGGTGCGCCGCATCGAGAACAAACTGGGTATCAAGGGTTCGCCGACGTGCGAGCTGGTCTTCACGAACGCTCCGGCGCAGCTGGTCGGCGACCGCAAGATGGGTCTGATCAAGTACGTGATGTCGCTGATGAACGCCGCCCGTCTGGGTATCGGCGCGCAGTCGGTGGGACTTTGCGAGGCGGCCTACCGCGAGGCGTTGAAGTACGCCCACGAGCGGGCGCAGTTCGGCAAGCCGATCATCCAGTTTGCGGCCGTTTCGGAGATGCTGTCGAACATGAAGGCCAAGCTGCAGGGCGCCCGTGCGCTGCTCTATGAGACGGCGCGCTTCGTAGAGGTCTACAAGCAGTACACGCACATCTCGCACGAACGTTCGCTGGAGGCGGAAGAGCGCCAGGAGATGAAGTTCTACAACCGCCTGGCCGACGGCTTCACGCCGCTGGTGAAGCTCTTCTCGTCGGAGTACGCCAACCAGCTGGCCTACGACGCCATCCAGATCCACGGCGGTTCGGGCTTCATGAAGGATTACCCCTGCGAGCGGTTGTACCGCGACGCCCGCATCATGAACATCTACGAGGGTACGTCGCAGCTGCAGGTCGTTGCGGCGATCAACGCCGTGACGAAGGGCACGTTCCTGGAGCAGATCGAGCGCTATGCCGCCGAGGAGTACACCGAGGCGATGCGTCCGATCGTTGAGAAGCTCAAGGCCCTGACAGTGAAGTTCTCGGAGATGGTGGCCCGGGTCGAGGCCGGGGAGAAGGAAGCCGTCGGTTTCAAGGACTTCCACGCCCGTCGTCTGGTCGAGACCGCCGGTCACATCATCATCGGCTACCTGCTGGCGCGTCAGGCCTGCAAGGCCGGGGAGTACGCCGCTTCGGCGCGGATCTTCTCGAAGCTGGCCGAAGGGAAGGTCACCGAGGCCTACACCTACGTGATGAACTCCACGCCGGAGGATGTCGCCCTGTTCAAGGGCGTCGAGGAGGAGACCCTCTGATCCCGGGGCCGGGGGGGGAGCGAAACTCCCGACCGGGCTGTCGCAGCAAGGGGGGAGCGAAACTCCCGACCGGGCTGTCGCAGCAAGGGGGAGCGAAACTCCCGACCGGGACGCGATTCCTGCCCAAACTTTTAAATAGAAGAGCCGCAACCCCTCAGGGGGTTGCGGCTCTTTCGTTTGCAGGGACCGGATGTCCGGTCCCTGCGGGTCGTCAGGCTTCGGCCGGGACCGGTTCGGCCATGACGCAGCGTGTCGTGTGGAAGATATTCAGATCGAGCCGCTGGGCGATGAACGACAGCGCCTTCTGGGCCTTGACGGAGTTCCCGGCCGTGTCGAGCGGGGGCGCGAAGGCCGCGAGGCCCATGACGCCCGGAATGACGGCCATGATGCCGCCTCCGACCCCCGACTTGGCGGGCAGACCCGTCTGGAAAAGCCAGTCGCCGGTATGCTCGTAGAACCCCACGGTGGCCATCAGCGAGGCGATCCGCGGAGTCAGCTCCGGACGGAAAACCTGCTTGTGGGTCAGGGGATTCATGCCGCCGTTGGCGATTGTCGCCGCCACGGTGGCCAGCTGTGCGGCCGTCACGCCGATCGAGCACTGCCGCGTGTAGAGGTCGAGGGCCATCATCGGGTCGTCGTAGATGCGCCCGTAGTTCTTGAGCAGCCAGGCGATCGAACGGTTGTTGAAGTTCGTGTCGCTTTCGGAGCGGTAGAGCTCGTCGATTACCTCGACGGGCGACCCGGCCAGCGCCGTGAGGAAGTCGACGATCGACCGCCACTTCCCGGAGCTGTCGCCCACGGGCTTGATCATCGAGCAGGCGGCGATCGCTCCGGCATTGACCAGCGGCGTCGAGGGATGGTCATTTTCGAGAAGAATGGCCATGATCGAATTGAAGGGCAGTCCGGTGGCGTCGGCGCCGATCTTGTGCAGGACCTCACGGTCGCTGTACTGCTCCATGGCCAGCAGGGCCGTGGGGACCTTCGACACGGATTCGATGCCGAAGCGGAAGTCGGTGTCGCCGACCGTCACGAGCGAACCGTCGGGCAGGCAGGCCGCGATGCCGAAGAGGTTCTGCGCGACATTTTTCAGATAGGGGATATAGTCGGCGTTCTTGCCGCCGCTCTCCGTTTTGCAGTGGTCGTAGGCGGCGCGGAGCGTTTCGCTGACCGTTCTCTTGTCGATTTTGCGAATCATCGTGTGCCGTTATTTGGGGTTGTTTTTATCGCTTTTGTCGTTTTGGAATGCCGGGCGGGAGGCTGGCTTCGGGGTATTCTGTCCCGGAGTGGCCGCCGCCGGAGCCTTTTGCTCTGCCGGGGCTTTCTGCTCTGCCGGAGCTTTCTGTTCTGCCGGAGCCTTCTGGGGTGTCGGAGCCGCGGTTGTCGAGGCCGCCGCCGAGGGTGCTGCGGGCCTCGGGGCCGGGGTCGGGGAGGTGCTGCGGGGAGCCGAAGCTGGAGCGGCGGCCGGAGCGCTTGCGGATGCGGCAGCCGGGGCCGGAGCGGCGGGCTGCTCCCAGTGGAAGGGTGCGAACTCGGCGGCGGCCTGCGGGTCGCGCCAGGAGGGTTTGCGCATGGCGTAGATCACGAAGGGTGCGGCCACGACGATGATACAGCCGATGAAGAGCACCGAATACCAGACGGTGCTGCTTCCGGTTGCGATCTGGCTGGGCGGCACGAAGCTCAGCACGAAGGCCAGCATCGACCCGAAGAATCCCACCAGTCCGATAAGCCACATCATTCCGTTTCCTCCCTTGCCGAGGCGGAAGGGTCGCGGCGTGGACTTCATCCTGTATCGCAGGACGATGGCTGCGGCGAACATGAGCATGTACATGATCAGGTAGAGGAGGACGGTGAGCTGCGAGAGGATCTGGTAGAAGGATTGCACGGAGGGCATCACGACGAAGAGCAGCGCCAGGAGCGTGACGACGCCTCCCTGGATGAGGAGGATGTTGCGCTGTACGCCGATCTTGTTGGTGCGCTGGAAGAAGGGCGGGAGATATCCGGCCTTCCCGACGGCGAAGATACCCTTCGAGGGACCTGCAACCCAGGTGAGCACGCCGGCCAGGACGCCGAACATCAGAGCGATGGCGATGATGGGTCCGGCCCAGGAGAGGTGGAGGTACCGGAAGTAGTTGTCGAATCCGATCAGGAGCGACTGCGTGAGGCTGATGTCCTTGGCGGGGATGACGAATCCCAGGGAGAAGGTTCCGAGGACGAAGATGGCCACGGTGACGAGCGAGCCGATGATGATCGCCTTGGGGTAGTTTTTCGAGGGGTTCTTGACCTCCATGACGTGAATGCCCATCATCTCCATGCCGGCATAGAAGAGGAAGATGCTGCTGGCGAGGACGAGGTTGTCGAATTTCGAGAGGTCGGGGAAGAATCCCTGGGACATGTCCATGTTGTTGTGGCCTCCGGTGGCGATGTAGACGATGCCGAGGAGGATCAACAGCCCGGCGGGGATGATCGTACCGATCATGCCACCCCATTTGCTGATCTTTCCGACCCAGTCGAGCCCCTTCAGGGCGATCAGGGTGGCGATCCAGTAGATGGCCAGGACCATGCAGAGCGTGAAGACCTTGTTCGAGGCGAGGGCCATGTCGTGGGGTTCGTTGGTTCCGATGAAGGCGATCGATACGGCGCCGAAGGTGAGGACCGTGGGGTACCAGATCGTCGACTCGATCCATTGGAGCCAGATGGCCAGGAACCCGGTCCGGGCCCCGAATGCCTCGCCGACCCAGCGGAAGACGCCACCCTGCTTGTCGGAGAACATGGCGGCCAACTCGGCGGCGACCATCGCCGTGGGGATCAGGAAGACGATGGCCGCGAAGAGGTAGTAGAAGGCCGACGAAGGTCCGTAAACGGCCTCGGCGGGCAGGCCGCGCAGACTCACGACGGCCGTCACGTTCATGATGGCCAGGGTCATGACACTCAGCTTGAACCCGGTGCTTGTGGTAGTTTTCTTTACATCCATAACGGTTTGATTTGAGTTTTGTCGCAGCGAGGGGTTGCAACTACCGTGCAAAACGGCGGATTCGGCCTCTTTGGCGACTTTCGGTGTACGAATGTCGCCGGAAATGCGTATCTTTGTTTGTTCGGACCAACTTTTCGAAACGATGAGACGACTTTCGGTTCTACTGTTCCTGTTGCTGGCGGTGGTGTCGTGCGGCCGCCGCCGGAGCGCTCCGGCCGCGGAGACGACGGCCATGCAGCCTGCGGTCTTTCTTCCGGCCATTGCGCCCTCGCATCTGACGCCCGAAGAGCAGCGCGAATGGCTCCGCTGGCACTACTGGGACCGCTTCGATTTCACCGACACGCTGTTTTTGAGCCGTGCCGACCGGGTGCAGATGCTGGAATCCTACGCGCGTTACATCGCCCTGATCTCGGACCGACCGTCGGATGGCGCCGCCATGGATACGCTCATGCGGCGGGCTTCGACGTCGCGGCCCATGCTCGACTACTTCGCGACGCTGGCCGAACGGGTTCTCCACGATCCCAATTCGCCGCTTCGCAACGACGAATTCTACATTCCGGTGCTGGAGGCGCAGCTCCGGGCTCCGTGGTACGACGAGTACGAGCGCATCGCTCCGGAGTACGACCTGCGGATGGCCAGTCAGAACCGTCTCGGGCGCCCGGCCAACGATTTCCGCTATACGCTGGCGTCGGGCCGCAGCGGCACGCTCTACGGCCTGCAGGCGGAATACGTGCTGATCTTCATCAACAATCCGGGGTGTGCGATGTGTCGGGAGATCCGCGAGGCGATTACGGCGTCACCGATGCTTTCGGAGATGATCGAACGGGGCCGCCTGAAGGTGCTGGCGATCTATCCCGACGAGGACCTCACGGAGTGGAAAGCCTATCGGGATCAGATCCCGGCATCGTGGATCAACGCCTACGACAAGGGCTGCCGGATCAGCAGCGAGGGGCTTTACGACCTCCATGCCATTCCGGCGCTCTACCTGCTCGACCGCGACAAGCGGGTGCTGGTCAAGGACTCCACCGATGTGGCGCAGATCGAGGAGGTGATCGACCGCCGGGGCTGACCTGCGGGTGGCTGTCCGTTGCCGGGTTCGGTATAAGTGCGGCTTATCGTGCAATCAGAAAAGACAATCGTTTTTTTATAGATAATTCGAATCGGATTGCTACCTTTGTAGCGGAATCAAAAGAATACACACACAACACACATTAAACACTACAGATTATGGCAAAGAAATGGCGTTGTACCGTATGCGGGTACATTCACGAAGGTCCCGAGGCACCGGATCAGTGCCCGATGTGCAAGGTCGGCAAGGAGAAATTCGTCGAGGTCGTAGAGTCGGCAGGCGACCTGGAGTTCGTTACCGAGCACCAGATCGGTGACGGCAAGGGCGCCAGCAAGGAGCTCTGGGAGGGTCTTCAGAACCACTTCATGGGCGAGTGCACGGAGGTTGGCATGTACCTGGCGATGAGCCGTCAGGCCGACCGTGAGGGTTATCCCGAGATCGCCGAGGCCTACAAGCGCTACGCCTGGGAGGAGGCCGAGCACGCCTCGAAGTTCGCCGAGTTGATCGGCGAGGTGGTTTGGGATACGAAGACCAACCTGGAGAAGCGTATGAATGCCGAGTGCGGGGCCTGCGAGGACAAGATGCGCCTGGCGCGCCTGGCCAAGCAGGAGAACCTCGATGCCGTACACGATACGGTTCACGAGATGGCCAAGGACGAGGCACGTCACGGCAAGGGCTTCGAAGGCCTTTACAAGCGTTACTTCGGCAAATAGCCCGCGCTTGCAGCTTATGGAAAAGCCGATACCTTCGAGAAGGTATCGGCTTTTGCTTGTCCGCTATGACGCCACGTTCGGCCGGGGTCCGTCGAATGCAAACCGTCCCCGTCAGACAGTTCTGACAGGGACGGTTCCAAATTCGGCGTATTGCCGGAGACGATGTCCGGGGATCACTCCATGTTGTCGGTTTTTGGTCTCAACACACCGATCTGCAGGATGAGAGCCACACCCAGGATGGCGGCCATCAGGGCGAATCCCAGTCCGAGATTGCCGCCTTCGGCCCAGTTGCCCAACACTTTGGTGATGAGGGCTCCGGCAAATACGCCGGTCATGTTCATCACGCCGTAGGCCGTTGCGCGCTGGCGGGCCGGGACGAACTGACAGAGGATCGGCATGTTGTTGGCGTCGAACATGCCGTATCCCACACCGAAGAAGAGCCCGGCGCTCACGGCGGCGATCATGCCGTTGCCGATTCCCAGCAGCACGAGGGCCGGGATCATCATGGCCAGACCGATAGCGCTGGTGTAGACCCTTCCGCGCAGATTCCGGCGCACCCATCGGTCGGAGATCGGGCCTCCGAGCATCACGCCGAGGAACGACGAGAAGGCGATGGTGATGGTCGAGATGGGTCCTGCCTGTGACATCGGGATGCCGAGGCTTTCGGCGAAGAGGGTCGGGAGCCAGTTCTTGGTGGCCCATCCGGGCAGCGAAGACGAGGCGAAGAAGAAGAGTATGGTCCAGAAGGCGATGTTCGAGAAGAGGAGAGAGAAACTCTTCCAGACGGGCTCTGATGCCGGTTTGACACGTTGTTCGGCGGGTGTTGCCGGATCCCGGCGTTTCTCGTGCAACAGCAGCATGAGCACCACGGCGTAAGCGATGCCGATGATTCCGAACCAGTGGAAGGTGGTCTGCCAGGAGAAGGCTGCGGCCACCGTGGCGCCGAATCCACCGACGGCCTGCCCGAGATAGAGTCCGGTCATGTGGATGCCGATGGCCAGACTTCGGGCCGATCCGGAGAAGTAATCGGCGATGAGCGACAGGGCCGCCGGAATGTAGAGGGCCTCGCTGATACCCATCAGGGCCCGGAGCCAGTAGATCTGGGTGAACGACGTGGAGTAGCCCATGAGCAGCGTTACGGCTGACCAGACGCCGAGCGAGGCGATGATGAGCCATTTGCGGCTGATGCGGTCGGCCACGGCGCCCGCCAGGGGGCTCATGAAGCCGTAGATCCAGAGGAAGATGGCCATCAGACGTCCGAAGTTGATGGCCGATTCGAGTTCGACAATGTCGTACTGCATGGCGTCGCGCATGGTCGAGAGCATCTGCCGGTCCAT
The DNA here is from genome assembly GCA_944321755.1 of uncultured Alistipes sp. GTDB lineage: Bacteria > Bacteroidota > Bacteroidia > Bacteroidales > Rikenellaceae > Alistipes. The sequence goes on along the minus strand of CALUMM010000030.1, from coordinate 1,183 downwards.
GTAGTTGAGCAGGGCCACGACCCACAGCAGTCCGACGACGAGCCACGGATAGTATTTCGATCGGGTCAGGATTTTCATGAAGTTTCAGGGTTTTGAACCGGCCGGGAGTCGGGAGATTCCCGGCCGGTTCGGATCGTTACTGACGTTGGAGATGCGTGCGTTGGGGGTTCTGTCCCTTCATCGGCCAGGCTGAGTCGGCATATCCGGTAGCACCCGTATCGAGGCAGACGACGTAGGACTTCGCGTCGGCATCCTCGACGGCGATGCAGACCTTGCCCTCGGCGTTCATCACGGGGGAGGCGTAGGATTTCGCGCCGAGCGACTTTTGACCGTAGAGCAGACCCTCGTCGTTGATGACGTAATAGGTGCCCTTGTCGGTAATGAAGTGGACGTATCCGCGGTTGTCGACCAGCGGTACGCAGTTGGTGACATTCTCCTCGGTTGCGAACTTCCATTTGAGCGAACCGTCGGCATTCAGGGCTACGACTCCACCGCGTTCGCCGCCGTTGGCGAAGATTGTTCCGTCGGCTCCGATCACCACGCCGCCGTAGGAGGCGGCTCCCGGAAGGGCATATTCCCACTTCTGTGCACCGGATGTCGGGTTGACGGCAGCCACCAGCGCGCTTGCCGAACCGGCGATGACGGTGTAGACCGTTCCGTCGGCGCCGATGGTGATGTCGCCGCCTGTGGTCGATACATTCGTGTTGTACTGCCAGTTCATCGTGCCGCTGGATACTCCGTAGCTGAACAGTCCGTTCTTGCCGGTGGAGCAGAAATAGACGTTTCCGCTGCGGTCGAGCGAGATACCCGAGCGGACGCCCAGCGAGAGCGGGATGGATTTCAGCTTGCTGCCGGTCGAAGGATCGAGCACGGCGATCTCGAAGGGCGAATTGGTCAGATGTCCGACGTAGATCTTGCCGTCGGCATCAATGGCCGGGGTCATGTAGTTGAAGTTGGCGTCGATGCCGAAGGCATAGTGCCAGCGCTTCGTACCGTCGGCCTTCACGGCATAGAGGTAGGACTTGCGGGCCGCACTGCTGTTCTTCAGGTCGCGGGCGCAGATGTAGATGTCGCCGTTGGGTCCTACGACGGGGCTGGCGAATACCTGACGCACTCCGCCTCCGGGATTCTGCTGTGCGAAGTCGGCATTGATATCGAAGGTCCATTTCTCGGCTCCGGTCTC
>CALUMM010000029.1 GCA_944321755.1 uncultured Alistipes sp. | reverse complement strand
CGATACGCAATACCTTTTGGTGCGGCACCTCGACCAGCCCCATCCCCATTGCCACCTGGTCTACAATCGCGTAGGCGATCACGGGCAGACCATTTCCGACCGCAACATCAAACTCCGCAATGCGAAGGTGTGCCGCGAGTTGACCGAACGCTTCGGGCTGCATCTGGCTCCGGGCAAGGAGGCCGTCCGGCGGGAGCGGCTTCGTGAGCCCGACCGAACCCGGTACGAGATCTACGATGCAATTAAGGAGTGCCTGCCCAAGTGCAGGAGCTGGAACGAACTGGAAGGGAGATTAAAGGAACAGGGCATCAATGTCCGCTACAAATATTGCGGTTCTACCAGCCAAAAGCAGGGCGTTCTGTTCTCGAAAAACGGGCTGGAGTTCTCCGGCTCAAAGGTCGATCGGGCCTTCAGTTTCTCGAAACTGGAACGCCACTTCGATCAGGTGCAGCAGCGGCACACGACGCTGATGTCGGGACTCAAGGCGGCAGCCGGGAGCTTCCGGGCTGCTTTTGCAGGTCTGTTCGGCAGCGGGCGCTCCTTCTCCGCAGCGGGAGGCAGTGGAGGAGGCGGAAGCCATGGCGCAGGATCAGTGTCGCTCGACAGTGCAGGGTCAATTCCGCTGCCGCCGTTCGACTCGCCATTTGCCCTTTCACCCGAGATGATGCAGCGGCGTGAAGGCGAAAGCCCCGAGGAGCATATAGCCCGCATCACGGCACTGATCAACAAGGCGGCCGAGGCGATGGCCGTAGCCCTCATGGAGCGCAAGCGCCGCATGGAGGCACGCTCCCGCAAAATCGGATAACAAACCTAAAATACGAAAAGATGAAAGAGAACACCCTGGAGCTCTCCTTCGAGATGTACGAAGAGTTGAAGGAGACCCTTATCAAGACGCTCCGCACGGAGTTGGCCGAAGCCCGATTACAATCGATGGCGGCTATTGATACGGACGCAATCAAGCAGCTGCAGATTCGGATTCTGCAACTGGAGCAGACACAGACAAAGACTCACGAGGCACAGCGGGAACGGGGTCTTCGGATCGAACAGCGGCTACAAGCGATCTCCGAGCGGCAGGAGCAAATTCGCGAAGACCTCGGAACGCAGATTTCGGAGATGGAAGAGAAAGTGGCAGAAATAGAGATTCCCAAGGAGTTGCCGCCGCGGATGGTTCAGCACCGCTTCGCGCTCTCTCTTGACGCAACACGCAACTTTTGGCTCTTCATGTCGATGTTTGTCGTGATCGTTGTGCTGTCTGTCGGACTCTACCTGAAGTGGCGGCCCGACCGTAGTCGGTATGACAACGACCTGAAGTATCGCTATGTGCTGATGAAGGGCGAGGCGTCGCCGAAACGGCTATCGGAGTTGGAGGAGCTGTTCGAGACTGAGCGGGATCAGCGGCGTATTGATTCGATGCGGAAGGATATCGAGGAGTACGAGCGGCTGGTTCGCAGAAGGGCGGCTCTCGACGAGCAGGCGCGCCTGAAAGCCCAAGAAGCGGAGCAGCTCAAACGTGACGCAGCCAAACTCAAAAACAAGTAGTCCCCTTTTCTTTGAGATGCCGCCATATCGTATTGCCCAGAACTTCCAAAAACTGATCTGTCAGGGAAGTCCATGATGCGGACGTGCCGCCCAACCTGCGTCAGTCGCAGCATGCGGGTGATACGGGTGCCGATTCCGTGCCGGTAATCCGAGGTCAGGATGACCAGCAGAATCAATACGGCTGCCAGTGCGACGTAGCCGTATATCTCCTTGAGACTTACCAGAAGCATCTGTTGTTGGAATTCGCCGTAGAGGGTCGTGAATGATCCGGCCATCGCGTGCATCGAATCAACGTAGCTGCCCAGATCTCCCGTCGCGGCCTGCTTAATATATAAGTAGGTGGGTGATGAGGACGAGTTCAACGGCCCACCGAAACTCGTCCGGATGAACCCGATAATATACATCTTCCCGAAATAGTAGGCAAACATCACACAGCCGTCCAGCGCATAGGTCTGAACCGTGTAGATACGGTCTGGGACTTTCATCGGATCACTCTTCAGGAATGAACAGTCGGAATTTTCGCGGCCCAGCCTGGATCCAATACTCCCCCGGTTCCAGAAAACGGTCTCCCTTCTCATCGACAAAACCCAAATCGCATAGCGGATCCACCTCGAAACGGAAAGTCTCGCTGCCTCCGGCCCGGATCATGCGTTTTTCGAAGTGTCTCAACTCCCTCACAGGGCGTGTAATCCGGCAAACCGGATCCGACACGTACCACATGACGCTCTCCGCACCGTCCCGGGAACTTGCATTGGTCACGGTTACCTCAAGAACCATCGGATCCGACGACACCATGCGAATCTCGCCGTAGCGAAAATCCGAATAGCTCAGTCCGTGGCCAAAGGGATACAATGGGGTATCCGGAAGATCCAGATAGGAACCCTGATCCATCCGGGCATTGCGCCGCTGGTTGTAATAGATCGGGATCTGCCCCGTCGTGCGGGGAAACGTGACAGCCAGCTTCCCGGAGGGGTTCCAGCGGCCCGAAAGAAGACCGGCAACCGGTTTTCCTCCGGCGGTACCGGGTTGCCAGATTTCCAGAATCGCCTTGCAGAGCAGCTCCAGCCGCGAAAGCTCCAGCGGTCGTCCGTTTCCCAGCAGCAGAACGATCGGTTTCCCGGTTTCGGACAGTACCCGGGCCAGCTCCTCCTGGATCGGCGGCAGAGCCAGGGTCGATCGCGAGGCGTTCTCCCCGGTCCACTGCCGCTTCTCTCCCAGGCACAGGACAACAACCTGAGAGGCACGGGCTGCCGCCACGGCCTCGGGAAATCCCGAACGATCCTCTCCATTGAAATCGCATCCCCGGGCATACCGAACATTCTCCGCCCCGAATTCCGCACACATTCCCTCGTAAAGCGAGGTCACATCCCGGGCCTCGCCCCGCCCACACCAGGATCCCAGCAAATGGTCCCGGGCGTCGGCCAGCGGTCCGATCACGGCAATCCGAGTCTCGGGAGCAAGGGGCAGCGTGTGATCGTCGTTCTTGAGCAGCACACACGATTCGGCCGCCAGGCTGTCGGCCAACGCCATGGCCTCGGGGCGCTGGAAACGTTCCGTTTCGGGCCGCTCCGGCGTATAGGGGCGGTCGAAAAGCCCGAGGCGGAACTTCAATCTCAACACCCGACGGACGGCATCGTCGAGCCGTTCGATTCCCACCTTTCCCGATTCCACGAGCGATTCGAGGTGATCCCGATAACAATTGTCCGTCATGTCCATCTCCACCCCGGCAAGAAAAGCAAGCTGCGCCGCCTCGCGACGTCCCGAAGCACGGCCCTGATTGACCAGCTGCAGAATGGCATCCCAGTCCGAAACCACGAAACCGTCGTGCTTCCAGCGCTTTTTGAGAATCTCGGTCAGGGTATAGCCGTTGGCCGTGGCCGGCACGCCGCTGATGTCGTTGAAGGAGCTCATCAACGTGGCGGCCCCGGCCCGGACTCCGGCCTCGAAGGGCGGAAGATAGGTATCCCACAGGGTCTGGCGCGAGATCTCGGTCGGCACGTAGTCCCGACCGCCCAGCGAAGCCCCGTATCCGACATAGTGTTTCAGACAGGCGGCAATGCGCAATGTGTCGGAGAGCGTCGTCCCTTGAAAGCCTCGCACAGCCGCGGCACAGAACACGGCGTTGGCATGAACATCCTCTCCGAACCCCTCGGCAATGCGGCCCCAACGCCCGTCGCGCGCCACATCAACCATCGGGGCGAAGGTCCACTCGATACCCGTGAGACGGGTCTCGCGCGCCGCCTCGGCGCAGGCCGCTTCAACAAGACGGGGATTCCATGAACAGGCCTGCGCCAAAGGGATGGGGAAAATGGTCCGGAACCCGTGTACCGTATTGTACGCGAAGAGGATCGGAATGCCCAGCCGGGTCTCCTCCATGGCCCGTCGCTGCATCCGGTTACGCATTTCGGGACCGGAACCCATATAGATCAATGAGCCGATTTCGGCCGGCAGTCGGGTGTTGACCGCATTCCGATCGTTCGGATTGTCATTGCGGCCCAGGGTGTATTGGTTGAGTTGGAGGATCTTCTCCCGCAACGTCATCCTGGAGAGCAGATCCTCGACCCGCTCCTCCACGGGGAGCGTCGCCCGGCGATAGGGCGGGACCTCGGCCCGAAGACCACCCCCTCCGATCGCCATCAGCAACAGGCCGATCACGATTCTCTTCCGACTGATGCTCATCTCTTCCGGTTTTTCTCTACGGCTACCAACTGAATGGCATCGGCATAGGTGTGTCCGCTCCGGTCCTCGGGGCAGAAAGCCACGAAAGCCTTCCGCTGTGCATCGAAGCGCCGGACTCCAAGCGGGATCCACTCGCCGCGCGTCTGTCCAGCGATGCGGATCGTATCGCTCTGCACTTCGATCCGGTCTGTGTGTTCGCCGTCGTTGACCTCGAAGGTCATCCGCTGAGCTGCATCCTCATTGCGATGATAGTAGGCGTACACGGCATAATCACCCGAACGGGCCACCGTGAACTCGTAACGCAAAGGTTCCGCCTCTGCCTTGCGATCGAGAGCCAGCGATCCGGGGCCATATCCCCACGGCACCCGCTGCCACGGACTGCCGGCCGGGATCTCAAGAGCGGCATCGTCCAGAATAAGGTCCGGAACCGAACCGTCCATCCGCGGATCGGCCGCAAAGATCGCCCGGATCTCCTTTCCGGAGATCTCCTGCACATCCGCATCCCGATCCAGAGCCAGCCCGGCGGCAATGGCCGCCGCCTGCCCCAGCACCATGAAGACCGGCTCCATGCGAATCGAGCCATAGGCAATGTGACTGGCCGAAAGGCAGACCGGCACCAGGAGATTCGTGCACTCTTCACGCTGCGGGATCAATGCCCTGTAGGAGATCGGATAGGGCGGGAATCCGCCGACCTCGACATTTCCCTCGTTCTTGACCATCGCACGCCCCTGCTTCACGACGACAATGCGCTGACAGTTGTGCGAATCCATCGTGTAGGCGGCCATGCCGACAGGATCATCCACCCGGGTGCGGCCCTCGCAGTCGTGCTGGGTCACAACGTACTCACCCTTCAGACGCCGGGCTTCGCGGACATAGAGCTGCGGCGTCCAGTGTCCGTTCTCGGGGTATTCGTCCAGAGGAAGTCCCCATACCGACATGCGGTTGCGCAATGCCTCCGGCACGCGGGAATCGTGCGCCATGAAATAGAGCAATCCGAGCGTATAGGAGGTGTGAGCCCGGGCGATGCGCTCCCGTTCTTCGTACGAAGCCTCGGCATAACCCGCATTCAGACCGATGGCATCGGTCGAAAATCCGCCGAGATTGTTTACATCGGTCTTCCGGTTGGGCATCGGACTCCAGATGAAGTAATCGTGAAGCGACTGCCGCTCGGGCCGGGCCGCAATCAGGCGGGCCAGCAACTCATAACGGGTCGAATCGTAGTCCACCGGACGTGCGATGGGAAGCCGGTTCGCAGGATCGTCGGTCAGACAGATTCGGTAGTTGTAGGCCTGGAGCCGGTTGTCCCCGCTGCCGCGGGGTTGCAGCGAATCCGCCGTGACGCCCCACACCAGACCGCTCGCAGGATCTCCGGGAACGATGTAGGGGTCGATTCCGTCCGGGAACTGATGACCCTGCAAAAGCTGTACGCCGTTCCAGGTCTCCCCGTATGTCGCATTCGACTCCCGGCCCACAAAATAGGAGACACCGGCCTCGGCCATCAAATCCCCTTCGTAGGAGCAGTCGATGAAGATCCGGGCCCGGATATGGCGCCGGATGCCGGTTCGGGGATTCTCGACGACGATACCGGTCAGACGCCGACCCTCTTTGCGGACCTCGGCCAACCGGTATCCGCACCACGGCTCGGCTCCAACCTCCCGGAGCATCCGCTCAAAGGCCGAAAGGGCGACCTTCGGTTCGAAAATCCACGATTCAAGACGGCCGTAATGACGCCCAACCCGGCGGTAAAACTCCTTAGAGAGGCCCTCAACCACCTGTTTGTTTCCGATATCGGTCTGTCCGAGGCCTCCGGACGAGAGCCCGCCAATCCGGAATCCAGGTTCTATCAGGCAAAGGCTTTTCCCCTGCAGGGCCACGGCCCGCGCCGCAATGACTCCGGCCGAGGAGGCTCCGTAGATACAGACCTCGCAGGAGTCCTCCTGCATGGTCTCCGCAAAGAGAAGAGCCGTGCCATGGAACAGCATGACAAGCGAAAGAAGCAGTTTTTTCATGGTGTTTCAGGATTTTCAATCGATTTTTTCCAAACGGATGGCGCAGCCGCCTCCCGGAGCCAAGTGCAGGTGCAGCAAGGAATCGGCCGTCACCGTACACGTACGGATCGTCAGCGAGGTGGGATTGGTCCGATAATCGGATCCGGAACCATCCTCGTAAAGCGTGGCCCGATAGACATGTCCGGGCGTCAGAAAATCGAGCGGCAGAACGGTATTGCGCCCCTGCTCGGCGGTAATGCTCCCGACGAACCAGTCGTTGCTGCCACGCACTCTTCGGGCCAGCGTCACGTGGTCTCCGATCACAGCCTCCGGGACCCGGGTCTCAGCCCAGTCCGCCGGGCAGGCGGCCAGGAAGTCGAGGGCCGGATTTTCTTCATAGCTCTCGATCATGTCCGAGGCCATCTGCAGGGGACTGTACAAAACGACGCTCAGTGCCAGCTGCTTGGCCAGCGTCGTCCGGACACGGGTCCCGGGATGCTTCTCGTTTTCAAAACGGAAGGTTCCCGGCGTAAAGTCCATCGGACCGGCCAGTCCGCGCGTGAAGGGCAGAATCGTCGTATGCGACGGCGGGTTGCCGCCATCCTCCGACCAGGCGTCCCACTCCTGACCGCGGACCCCTTCCTGCGTCATCAGATTCGGCCACGTCCGCTGCAGTCCGGTCGGCATGACCGGCTCGTGACAGTCAATCATGATCCGGTAGCGGGCCGCTGTCTCCACGACCCTTTGATAATGGCGTACGCCGTATTGGCTTCCGTGCCGCTCGCCATTGCGGAACACGCCGCCGCAGTAGCCCGTCTTGACAATTCCGATTCCGTAACGCCGGCAAAGCGCAAAGGCCTGCTCCAGCTGGGATTCGTAATTGGCGACATCTCCGTCCGTTTCGTGATGGGCAATAAACCGCACGCCGCAGGAGTCCGCATAACGGGTCACCCATTCCAGATCGAAATCCGATGCAGGTGTGCAGAAGTCGAAGTTCCACGTATCCCAACCTTTGTTCCACCCCTCGGCCAGCACGGCCGAAAAGCCATGTCGTGCCGCAAAGTCCACGTAACGGAGCACATTCTCCGTCGAGGCTCCGTGTTGCGGCGATTCATGCCAGGTATGACGACCCATATGGATGCTCCACCAAATGCCCAGATAGTTTCCCGGGCGGATCCACTCCGCGGCATCGGGAATCCGGCTCGGTTCATTCAGGTTGAGCAGCATGCGCGAAAGCAGCAGCTCCCGCGGCTCCCGGGCAATGAGGATCATCCGCCAGGGCGAGACGAAAGGCATCCGGATATAGGCCTTGACCCCCGATTGCCAAGGGGTCGGATAGGCATGCAACGTCCCGAGCGTGTCGCACCGCAGGTTGAGCGAGCCATAATCGACCAGCGCCGCCTCGTGCAGGGTCATGAAGAGGCTGTCCGGAGTCACAACTGTAATCGGCGCAGCCAGCGTGTCACTTGAGGCCAAGTGTCGCAATTCATAAAGGCCCTCATAGGCCGGAGTGTCCCAGGGAATGGACCACGCCCGTGAACGGGGTGGAAGCGCAAACTCCGTACATTCGTCCAGAATGGTGAGGCTGTCGGGCGAGGGGTCTCCGGGCAGACAATAACGGAAGGCCACGCCGTCGTCGTAGGCTCTGAAGATCAGGTCCAGACGTTGCCGCTTATCCCGTCTGGCCTTCAGAGAGACGACCATTTCGCGATAAACATCCTCCACAAGGCTGTCTTCGCCCCAAGGCTGCACCCAGCTTCCCGCATGAGACCGGCGGGTGATCTTCAGAATCCGGAAATCCCGGTCCAGACGACCGTCGGCAAGACGGAGTCCGAGACTGGACCTTCCGATCAGCGTATCGTTGCCTCGCAGAAGGCTGTAGGTGGGCCGTCCCTCATGCAGTTCGAAACGCAGCAGATGCCCCTCATGCGGGGAGGCAAGATCCGCGCTGTCGGGGGCGCAGCCGACCGGCAGTCCGAAGCAGAGGAGAAGGCAAAGTCCGAGATTTGTTTTCAACATCCGGGTCATAACTTCAACGGAATGCGTAAACGGATATCCGACGAGGAGGCACCAATCCAGATCTCGAAGTCTCCGGATTCGGCGATCCACCTCCGTTGTTTTTCGGAAAAGAAACTGAAGTCCTCCCGGTCCAGATCGAAGCAGACCCGTGCCGATTCACCCGCTTCCAGCCGGAGTTTCCGGAAACCCTTCAACTCCTTGAGCGGCCGTGGCTCCGAAGAGTCCACGTCCCGGATATACAACTGGACCACCTCGGCTCCGGAACGGTCACCCGAGTTGGTCACGGTACAGGCCACCGTGGCCGTCATCGCCTTCCGGTCGAAGGACACCACCTCCGGTTTCGCGTAACTGAAATCCGTATACGAAAGACCGAAGCCGAAAGCGAACAGCGGGGTCTCACCCCGGGCGTCATACCCCCGATAACCGGTGAAGACTCCCTCCCGGTAACAGACCTTGCGTTCATCACGGGTTTCGTCGTAGTTGCCGAAAGCCGGCGAATCCTCCCAACGGCGCTCCCACGTAAAGGGCAGTTTGCCCGAAGGATTTACCTTTCCCGAAAGGATGTGGGCCAGGGCCCGGCCGCCCTCCTGTCCGGGATAACCGAGATAGAGGAGCGCAGCGCTCCTTTCAATCCATGGGGCCATCTCCACACCGCCTCCAGCCGTCACCGTCACGATCAGATTGGGGTTCACCGCCGCGAGCCGGCAAATCAGCTCCTTCTGTCCGAAGGGCAGTGCAAAAGGACGGTCGCGGCCTTCACGCTCGATCGACCCGTCAAGACCCGCACAAAAGACGACGGCATCGGCACCCCGGGCTGCACTGAGGGCCTCCGAGAAATCCACATCCCCCCATGAAGCATACCCCAGCCGGATCTCGGCCGGCACACATTTCCGATTGGCATACTCCAGCCGCAGGTCGAGGCGCTGAGCCTCCCGGACCGGAATACGTACCTGACCGGAATAGAACGAATGGCTCGCGGAGGCATCAAGCACCAGACGCCCGTCAATCCACAACCGGCCACAACCCTGCATGTCGAGGAAAAAGACCAGCGTATCGGTCTGCTCCGCAACCACACAGCCGCTCCATTCGGCTCGGAAATCATCCCCGAACGGCAGCTTTTCCCCCACGGCGGCATCCCATTCGAAATCGATCTTCACGTCGGTCCGTTCGAGCAGACACTCCCCCGTGTCCGAAAAATATCGGCCCGAAAGCCCCGGGCGTCCATCCTCCGTCCGGAAGAGACTCCTCCCGAAACAGAGGGTCTTGAAACGGTTGGAGATCCCTTCGGCATAAAGGACCTCGGCCTCGGGAAACTCCTCGATGATCCCTTCGAGCGGTGAGATGACATACCAGGGATGGACCCGCGAACTGCCACCTCCGCCATATGTGACTGCCGAAACATCGTAACGGGCATCCGAAACCACTGCCGGACAGGCATTCGGTCCGATCACGGCAATGCGGCGAATCTTCGTACGGTCGAGCGGCAACAGGCCGGACTCGTTGCGCAGGAGAACAATCCCCTGCGTGGCGGCCTCGTAACTGAGGAGATTCGCCTCGGGATTGAACAATGGAATGGAGGGATCCCGCTGCGGGCGGTCGAAAAAGCCCATCTCCATACAAGGGGTATAGATATGGCGGACCTTTTCATCGATGGTCGACGTATCGAGACTCCCGTCCCGGAGCATCGGGAGCATCTTCTCCCGGATCAGCCAACGGTTGCTGCCCATCTCCAGATCCAGGTCCGAGAGAATCGCCCGCCGGGAGTGGACGCTCGACCAGTCGGACATCACGATTCCCTTGAAACCCCACTCGTTGCGGAGCAACTCCGTCAAGAGCGGATGTTCGGACATGTAGACGCCGTTCAGAAGATTATAACCCGTCATCACGGCCTTGACTCCGGCCTCCTGGACAGCGGCCTGAAAGGGCGGAAGATAGATCTCCCGCAACGCCCGTTCCGAAACTTCGGTGCTGACCCGATAGCGGTCGAACTCCTGATCATTGCCCACAAAATGCTTGACCGTGGCGATGACGCCACCCTGTTGAACGCCCCGGATGAACGGTACGACCATCCGTGAGGCCAGAAAGGGATCTTCACCCATGTATTCGAAGTTCCGGGCGCCGCGGGAGGCCCGATAGTTGTTGACGCCAGGCGCCAACAGGAAATGAATCCCCCGGGCCCGGAACTCCCGGGCATACATCGCCCCGAGGCGACCGCTCAGTTCGGGGTCCCACGATGCCGCCACGGTCAGTGCGGCCGGATAGGCCGTGGCGCGACCGAATTCACCCCAGGAGGCAAGCCCCAACGGGCCGTCGGCCATCTGAAAGGCCGGAACTCCCAGTCGTTCACAGGGATGCAAATACCAGTTGCGATAGCTCGACAGCAGGTCGATCTTCTCTTCCACCGTCATGCGGCCGATCAGGTCCGCCAGCCGCTCCTCGACCGTAAGTTGCGGATTGCGGAAGGGACAGGGCTCCGCAGCAGGCTGTGCCACGATCGCAAAAGGCCATCCCAACAGTGCCGCGCACCGAATAAAAAAATGTCTCATTGCTATTTTACACGTTTGTTTTACAGATGGACGCACGGATAAGGATTCTCTCCGATCCAAGTCATGCCGACCGGGATCCTCTGCCCGCGGCGGCCTTCGGGGAACAGCACCCGCACAGTAAGCTCCCGGGCAGAGTTCAGATGAACCCTTTGCACACACGCTTCATCCGGCCGGATCTCCAGCACATTCCGGCCGCAGCGCCGCACCGTACAGTTGTGAGAGCGGATCTCACCCGTTTGCGGGACGACCACATAGGCCGTTGTGAGCAGGCACTCTTCCAGAGCCTTGAAGATCTCGTAGACCGTATGGTCGCCCGCCCCGCCGAACTCCCCGAAGAAACAGAGCCCCGTATCCGACAGGGAGCGCATCCACGGTGATACCAGCCCGAGATACTGCTCCCCGACGATGCTGTCGCGCATCTCCCAGGTCCGAGGCTCGCGTCCCGGCATGCAGACCCGGCCGCGAACATGCGGATCAGGGATGAAGGCCCACTGCAAGTCCCCCTGCGAATCCATCAGCTGGAGGCAGGCGCCCATCGTGTCGAGCAGGTCGTCCAAATAGGAGGTGTCGCCGGTCAGCAGGTAGAGGTAGCCGACGGCATAGATTTTCCAGGCGCTCCATCCGTGCGGGGAGTTCATCACCTGGTTGGGGACGAAATAGACATCCAGCGCCTCCCAGAATCGGAGCGTGGCCCCGCGCATCCGGCAGTCAGGGATTAACTGCTGCTCCAGACAGCGGTGTTTCTCCATCATCAACCGGGCCGCCCGGGCAAAGGACTCCCGACGGTCGGGATCCGCGCAGTGCAGCGCACACAAAGCCAGTTGCAGGGCGCTGCACGTTATCATGCCGTCCTCGAAGGTCATATCCCCCTCCGTCTGGATATCGTCCAGACGCAACCGCAGGTCGTCGCACGCTCTGGCGGCCGAGGCATAATGCCGTCGGGCGGCCGTCCGCATGCCGGCCCGTATCTCGGCGTCGGCCAGTTCAAAGAGGGATTTGGCGGGATAGATCACCGCCGTATAGTGAACCCCTCGGGAGCGATAGGCCCCATCCGCAGATTGTATTTCCTCCGAAAGAAGGTAGTCTCCGACCCGGGAGGCCAGCTGCAGGGCATGGCGGTTTCCCGTTGCCTCCCACAGATCAACAAGTTGGCCAACGATCGTCGAGAAGTTCTGCACCCGCCAAGGCAGAACCGCCTCGCTGCAGGGTCGTCCGCTCAGCGTGTCGATCATCAACGGCAGACCTTGCAGGAATCGATCCTCAAAGAGGGAGTCCAACGGTCGGTCGGGGAAATGGCGGGCCGCCAGAAAGGCGGGATAATAGCCGTAAAAGGTCTCGCACGAGGAGCCGAAAGCGGGCGGGTCCTTCGCCACGAAATCCCGGGACTGACGCAGGTACCACGACCAGGGGCGGTGCACGTACAAAAGGGCTTCAGCCCGTTTTTCATCCGTAGCCACCTCCAGCCGGCAGAGTCCGGATGTCGGCAGTGCGGGCAGTTCGACCCGGCCTTTTCCGTCGCGGAGCCGTACGCGCGCAGAGATGCTCGCTCCGGACGGTGTTTCCAAACGCACCTCCCGGATCGGACGCTCCGAAAAGCACGTCACCGCGGGACGCTCACCCTCCCGAAGGCTGTAATGGTCAGCCTCGATCTGCGGAGCGCCGCTCCAACGCGCCACCGCAGGCTTCACCTCCGCCAACGACTCGATCATCCCCAGATGGAGGGTCCAACGGAGGCTCACTCCCGCAGGCAGCGTGTCGAGATGTTGCGGATGCCGGGCCGGAAGAGGCCGTTCGTGGAGCAGATCAAGGCTCGCCGTATGGATCCGATGGCCCCACAACCACTCCAGCCTTCCTTCGAACTGGTAATTCAGCCCATAGCTGGCCACCGGGTTCTCCGTGGCGAAGGCCAGGATACCACCCAGCGGCGACATGAAGTAGCCCCAGGCGAAATCGCGCTCGCACCGCAGCAATGTCGGGAAATATTTCCCGTTCCACTCCGGGAAATGCGACATTTCGGAATCCACACCCAGCATCAGTCGCTCACGGGTCGGAGCATAAGGGGTGACGCGCTCATTGGTGATGCGGCATTCGATCACCGGATGGTCCGGGTTCCTGAGGTAACGCATCTCATAACGGATCCCGTCCTGTTCGCAACAGAACGACAGCGGATCATCTCCGGGATGCAATCCGACGGATTCGAAACGCGGACCGGCAAAGCGATCGGAGCGGAACGGGACACGAAGAATTTCTCCGTTGATCTGCCGCTCGTAGCCAAGCAGCGTGCCGTTGCCGGCATGGATCCAGGCCCGCCAATCGTCACCCTGCAGCAGGAGGGTGTCGGCTCCGTTGCGGGCCGACACCGATCCGGCGAAAAGTATCACCATTAAAAGCGCGCTCCAGCGCTGTACGAACGCCCGGCACATCGGCTCAGAAGGTTCCCAGATTTACGGCCACGGCACCTCCGCCGGGGAAATTGTTTGTCACCGCAGGCGTCTCTTCTGACTGGTTCGTCACGACGAAATATTTGAAGTGCGGGGCGAACCCATCGATAAATCCCCGGTCTCCTCCGTTGATCATAATGGTATTCGTTCCGGCCTGCAGCGTCACCGCACATTCATACTCGACCTCCTCCAGTTCGACATCCTGGGCCGGTTGGGGAATCGTATGGTTGGTCGGCGTTCCGCCGTTCACCGTAACATGGAAGTTGAAGACATGATCGAGAGCCGTCGGATAGGGCCATATGGCGCAACCGATTTTGAGCGTATAGACACCGCCGGCCGGCACATCAGCAAACGTCACCGTAAGATGCCCGTCCGGACGCCAGAAATTGATACCCTTGATAAATCCGTCTTCAAGGATAATCCCGGAATCACCGCCGTACGTGCACTCCGCATCACCGGCATTGACCCATTTCGTATAGGCAATAACCTGATTGGGCGTAAAGAGGGCTCCGGTCATATCCACCGAGAATTCGGCAACGGTTCCTTTGGCCAGTTCGAGCGATTTGCCGCTGTCGGATATGGTCCGTTTGTAGGTTCCGGCCGAGGTTGTGACGCTGACACTCCAGCTGCCGTCGGCAAGAGTCGCCGGAAGGGTCGTGAACCAGATGTCCGAAAGCGCCGAGGTGGCCACGGTAATCGAGTTCAAACCTTCGCTCACCGTAATTGCACCGTCCAGAAAATCAGCGGTTCCGGCAATCGGAGCATCCTGGGATTCCAGCGTCACGGAGACCACCGTTTCCTCTTCGCCCTTGGCCAGATTCAGCAGATTCATCTTTCCGTAGGCCACGGCAAAATCGAAGGTCATGTCGATCTGCTCCGACGAAGCCTTTCCGTCGCCCAGATCTCCCTGCTGCTCGGAGAAGACCTCGGATTTGCCGATCAGCACCGATGCCGCAGGGTCGAACGACGTGGCTCCGGGACGCTGCTCCGCGGGCACCTGGAAACGGATCCCGCTCGACGCCTCGCATGCGAGGTAATTCGATGCCGGAACAACCGCATAGTAGGTGAAGTCACTGCCGTCGGTCACCAGATCCATCTCGGCGACGATCCGGGCCAGTTTCTGATCCACGGTCGAAACCGTGCCGTCGACGGCCTGCAGACCGGTCGTATAGCTCATGCAGACCTTCGCGGCTTCGCCGTCGGTCCACAGACCCGGATACAGGTCATCCGTTTTCTCGCCGAATGCCGTTCGCGTGGCGAGGCTGTTGGTCAGGATGTTCAGCCGAACTTTCCCGGCAGGTATGGCGACATGGTCGCCCGTTTCGCGCGAACAGGCCAGAAGACCCGTCGCGGCAAGAAGAATCAACGTGTTTCTGAGAAGTTGTTTCATGGCATGTTTGTTTTTAGGTTGTTATGATGTTGTGTTTATTTTCCGGAATAGATTCCCTGATCGTTTCCCTGGGCCCCGTCACCCGGGAAATTACCCACGCCGTTCGATACGATGAAGTATTTGAAGTGAGGGGCAAAACCATCGTGGAACTCGCCGGTTCCTCCCGAGATGGTGATGAGGTTGTCGCCGGCGGCAAGCGGAACCGTGCACATATATTCGAAGGTGGCGTTTGCCAGCGGAGGCGTGACTCGCTGAACCTCCTGCCAGTCGTCATTGACCATCACCCGGAACGAATAGTCGGCCATGTCCCAGCACATGCATCCCACCATGAAGAGGTATTCACCCTCGGCGGGCACATCCTCCACCACAATGTCGATATATCCGTTGCGCCAGAAGTTGATTCCCTTGATGAAGTCATCCTCAAGTATCACGCTGCTTTCGTCGTCGGTACATCCGAACTCACAGTCGCGCGCCTCGATCCGTACACTGAAGGGATCCTGCGGCACTTCGGGTTCGTCGGGCTCGTCGGGAACATCGGGTGGTGTCTCCCCGTTGACCGTACAATACATCCGCTCCTCGTCGGGGGTAATGTCGAGCACGATATGGTAGTATTTGCCGCACTGCTCGGGGGTGAGTTTCCACTTGAAGTCATTGACGATATCGTTGTGAACCTGAACGACACGTGTCTCCGTAATCGGGGCATCGGCATAGGGAGCCTTGTAGTTGTCCCACCATTTGCCGTCGGCGCTTTGATCCACGGCGAACTTGAATTCGTTGGTCCCGTCGTCCTCCAGCTGAATGTCGATATGGAAGCGGAACGGATTGTCCGGATCCCGCGTCATCTCGACCAGTTTCCATTCTGTAAACGATCCCACAAACCAGATCCGGTCATAGGGCGGAATCTCCGACTCATCGATGTAATAGGTCGAAACGGTGAAGGTCACGGACTCGGAACGTACGCCGTGATAGCTGTCCAGCGTGGCGATCAAACGCGCTTCGAGCCGGGCCGTACCGCCGTTTTCGACCACTCCGTTTACGATCAGCAGATCGTTGAGCTCCTTGACCGTGAAGATCTTCTGCGAGCCCGTCCCGAGCGGTGCGAAATAGGAGGCATAGAAATCCGTCCCGGCCTCGGCCAGTTCGAGCGTATAGCTAACCTGCGGGTTGTCGCGATAGGGCGACTCTTCGCTCCAGCTCCATTGCACGGCCAAAGCGTCGCAGGCCTTATACTCCTCTTTCAGATGCAGCTCCACGGGAAGAATCCTGACCGTCAGCAATCCGTCGGTCACACCTCCCGCCTCCGGCTCCTCCGTACAGGCGCACAGCAACAGGCCCGCCATGCCGCAGAACAAGGCTCCGGCCCTTTTCAATATATCTGCCATTTTCATGTGTTTCATAGCGTTTTAGAATTGCGTGAAGGAGAAACCCTCGGAAATCCCGTCCTGTTCGGGACCGTTGCCATGCTCCAGGACAAGGTTACGATAAAAGACCTCACCGGCTGCATTCTCGAAATCGAGCCCCAGGTTCTGCCACCCGTCGATGCGGACATTCTCGAAATAGATATCCCGAAGCACATACCGGTCGTTCGAGGTCATCGAGATTCCGTTCCACTGGGAATTGACGATATCCAAGTTCGAGAACTTCACGTGATGCAGGTCGTAAAGTCCGGCGCTCGAAAGATCAAGCGAGCTGGCTTCGCCGCCTCCGATCGATCCATATTCGCCGATCGCCCCCGAACGCACGCCGCAATTCTCGATCGTCACCTTGTCGACCGTGATCCACTCGTCCTCGGCAAATCCCGGACCGGCAAACTCGGTCACCATGCGCATTCCCGACTCGCACTGATCGCGGATCAACAGGTTATGCAGGCTGTGTCCGCGGCCTCCGAAAATGCCGACCGCCGCGGCCCGCCAACCCAACTCCGAGGTGCAGTGGCGGAAAACCAGATGCTCGGCCGGACCGTCGAAGGCCGACGACGAAGACCACGACGCCAGATTGTCGTCACCGTTGTTGCGGAAATCGCTGTGCTCGACGATGCAGTCGCGGCTCGATCCGCAGAGGTTGATTCCGTCGGCATAGTTGTTCCGCATCCGGCAACCGGAGATCAGCAGACCTTCGGCTGTCAGCCAGGCCCCGCATTCGAAATGCTCGATCCAGACATTCTTGAGACTCGAACCCTTGCCCCATTCGCCCTCGGCGCCACGCCCCATGGGAGCGCCGTCCTGATATCCGAAATAACGCCGTTCGTTGGAGGTATTGATGTAGAGGTTCTCGATCGAACAGCCCTCCTGGTTCTCGTTGCGGATACCGCGGTTGGCATACGTCGACGCATCCGACGGATCAGCCGGGAAATAGATTTCGGTATACCATACGCCGGCCCCCACGATCCGCGTATTGGGGCTCGTCAGCCAGATCTTCTCGTTGACCTCGTAACGTCCCGGTGGCAGGAAGATCGTCCGTCCAGCATTGGCGATGACGAATTCGTTGAGCGGGCCGTCGGTTTCGGCGTCATACCGCACGTTCGTCCCGTCGAGGATCGATTCGTAGGTGATGGCAGCGGGGATCGGTTCGAGCTCCACGAAATCAATCGTATAAGGGGTAGTGTTGCTGTCGGCCTTCTCCAGACGGAAGGAGGCACCCACAGGAATCCGTGCGGGAAGTTTCACCCGCACTTCATCGAACCGCATCCGGGCATATTTCCCCGCGGCGGGCGTATTGTCGAAATACCAGGCGCCATCTCCGACCCGCGGCTCCTTGTACTGCCAGGCCCAATAGGAATCGAGCACGACCTGGCAGACCTCCTGACCGTCGACTTTGACCAAGAGCGTTCCCTTCGTTCCGCCCCCTGCGGGTGCATCAGGGATCGAAAAACGGACAACCATTCCATCGGCTGCCTCTTGGCAGATCCATTCGACATAATCGCCTTGAGCGACCAGTTGTGCGGCCACATCATTCGAGGCTTCACTCTGCAAATCGCTGATGCGGTCCGAAGGAGAGAGGAACGTACAGCTGCCCACACACGAGCCACCCTCGGCCTCGTAACGCCGGTAGGGCGCATCGTACCACCCGCGTTCGGTCTCCGGATCCCAAATCGGTCCGGGATCCGGCTCCTCGGGAACCGGGGCTAGAGATTCGGGATCGCTCTTCGTGCAGGAGATCGCCATCAGAGGTCCGCTCAGAAAAAGAATGATCGGAAAGATAAAGATATTTTTCATGGTTGTGAACGTGTTATTTGCTGTATCCGGGATTCTGGATGACCAGCCCCTTTCCCTCGTTGATGACCGACTGTGGCAGCGGCATCAGCGTCATGTAATCCTGCACGGTGGTCGAACCGTTGTATTTGCGGGCATACTCCACAAACTTTCCGAAACGGATCAGATCCGTACGGCGGTGTCCTTCGGCCCAGAACTCATGTCCCCGTTCGAGCAGCAGCAGATCCAGAAACTCTTCGACCAAGTCAAAATCCTCCGTGGTGATCTCCCGCAGCCCGGCACGGATCCTTACCCGGTTGAAATACTCCAAAGCCTCCTCACTAACAGCCCCCTGCTGCCGCACGAGGATCTCACTGAGCGAAAGCAGCACGTCGGCATAACGGTAAACGACCCAGTCAATATCACTTCCCGTTCCCGTATCGTTGGGATCCTCGCCGATCTTGATGGGCAGGGCTCCCTTGTCAAGTGGGGTGCCGGGATTCTCTTCGTTGTAGGTCACTCCGTCCGTCCCGACGAACTCCCCGATCAACACCTCCAGACGTTTGTCCCGCAACGGATCGAACGTATTGTAGAAATTCCACGGCATCCGGTATCCGTCCCATTTGGTAATGGAGGTATTCTTGGTCGGATAGACGCTCGGCAGAACCTGCGACAGCCACATCTGCGTATTGGCATAGGCCGAACGCGAGCAGGTCGCCGCCCAGATGATCTCCTCGTTGCCTTCGTTCTCGAGCGTGAAGATATCCTTGTACTCCGGCACCAGGTCGTATCCGTATTCGGGCTTCATCAGTTCCCGGGCCTCGACTTCGGCCTCCGCCCAGCGGGCCTCGTGCATGTAGAGCTTCATCAGGACCATGTGGGCCAGGCCCCGGGTGAAGCGTCCGTAATCGCCATCCTTGCCCGTCAGGTTATAGGCCAGCGACTCGGATTCCGCCGCAAAACGGAGATTACTTTCGATGTACTCGATGGTCTGTTCATGAGTTTTCCGAGGAACGATGATGTTCTCCAGCGGACGATTCAGCGTCTCCAGATCGGCAATCTGCAGCGGCCCGTACATGTCAAAGAGCAGGTAGGCCAGCCAGCCCATCCCGCAATGGAGTTCGGCCACCATGCGAGCCCGCGTCGCATCCGGCATGGGAACATCCGAAATCCGGTCCATCGCCAGCGTCATCTTGCTAATCCCGCTGATATGCGAACTGTATATTTTGGTGCAGGCCGTGATCGAGGGGGTAAAGTTGACATTGTTCAGCGGAATCCACTTTTCGTCAGCCCACTTGCAGCACAACACGTCGGTGCACATGTCCCCGACAACGTGATAGCCATCCTCTCCGGCGGTGAACATCGCTCCCCAATAGGCCCGGAAGGGTCCATAGGCCGCCGCCGTGACCAGATTCTCCGCATCCTGTTCATTGACGGGGAAGTTGTCCATGCTGATCGTATCCGAGAGTTCCGACTCCAGATTCAGACAGGATACCAGCATCCCGGCTCCGAACACCATGGAGATCCATATCTTGTTTTTCATATTCATGAGGGTTAGATTTTAGAATCAGAAGGTGATGTCAACCCCGAAGTTCAATCCCCGGACATTGGGATAGACCGTCGAGGCGGTATCGGTCTCGGGATCGAGACCGTCGTAAGGGGTCAGCACGAAAGGATTGCTCACCTCGGCATAGATGCGCAGATTCGAGGCCCAACCACGCAGTAGTTTACGCGGGAGCGTATATCCCAACGTGATGTTGCGGCAGCGAATGAACCAGATCCTGTTCCAGAAATAATCGCCCGAACCGTAGACCGTGCTGCCCTGCAGCATCGTCGGATAGGCGGCATCGAGGTTGTCGTGCGACCAAGTGTCCTTGAGCGAGACGGGCATGTTGTATCCCCGATCGATATCGGCACCGCTCGACAACCAGGTTCTTTTGTAACTGCCGCTGTTCCAAAGTCCGAACTGTCCGTAGAAATAGATATTGAGATCGAAGTTCCGCCACCGCAGCGTATGGTTGAATCCCATCAGATAGTCGGGATCCTCGCTGCCCAGGAGCACCATATCCGCCTCGTCGATCTTGCCGTCGGGAACCCCCGAACGCATCGGTTTTCCGGAGGCATCGGTCACAATGGCACCAGCCTCGTCATAGAGATAGGAGTCCAGATCCTTGATCTTCACCTGTCCAAGAATGGCTCCGGGCATGTGCGAAATATCGTCTCCGGGCTGAATCAGTCCGTCCGAAACATAACTGTATATGGCACGGATCGGGGCGTCGTACTCCTCATATACGTTCGGCTTCCACGTATCGGAACGCTCCTTCCAACGGTCCCTGTAGAACGAGAAGGTCAAATCCGAAGTCCACGAGAAATGCTCCCGCTGGAAGATCCGGGCCCCGACCGTCAGTTCAAGCCCCCGGCTTTGCGTCTTGCCGATGTTGGCTGCGATGCTCGTTACCTCATTATAACTTTGCAGGGCCCTGGAATCGAGCAGGTCCGAGATCTCGCGGTCGAAGTATTCCACCGTCACATTCAGCCGGTCGTCGAAGAAACCCAGATCCAGACCGAAGTTCCACTCTGCGGTGGTTTCCCATTTAAGATCGGGGTTTCCGATCTGCGCCAGATAGACGCCCGGATATTTCTGATTGCCGAAGACATGCTCGAAGCCGGTCTTATAGTAGCTGATGGCGCCCTCCATGGCCGAGGCGTTTCCGGTCTGTCCGTAACTCAGACGCAGCTTTCCGTAGGAGAGAACCGGCTTGGCCCCCTCCATGAAACGCTCCTCGGTGAATCGCCACGCCACGGCTGCCGACGGGAAATATCCCCAGCGATGGTTAGCCGCGAAAACCGATGATCCATCGGCCCGAAATGTCACCGTAAGCAGATAGCGGTCGTCGTAATTGTAATTCGCCCGACCGAAAAAGGAGGCCATTTCGCGCTTGAAGGCTCCGGATCCAACCGTCGGGCGCGTGACGGCTCCCGCCCAGAGATTGTTGTAGAGAAAGGCATCGGTCAGGAAATCGCTGCTCCCGGCCAGCACGGTCTCCTGCGTGAAGCGCTGAAAGGAGTATCCGCCCATGAGATTCAACGAGTGGCGGTTCCATTTTTTGACATAATTAGCCGTCAGATCAAGCAGATAATCGCTCTTGTCGCCCTGCGCGATCGAGGCCGTGCCGTTCGAGGAGGGACCCAGCGAGTTGGGGCTGTACGTCCCTCGCTTCTGCGCCTGGCGGTCGATGCCCACCTGAGCCTTGAGGGTCAGATCCCGGATCGGCGTGAACTCCGCAAAGGCCGTGGAGAGCAGACGGTCCTTGGTCGAATCATCTGTGACGTCGAGGATAGCCACCGGATTGTCCAGATACGACGTAAGCGGATTGACAGCCCAGTTCCCGTCGGGATCCTTGATGGCAATCAACGGGTTGAAACGGGCCGCAGAGGTCAGCGAATTGCCGCCGCCATGCGAGAGGTTGCGTGAAAGCGTCAGATTGACGCCCAACCGAAGCCACTCCTTGACCTTCTGTTCGAGATTTACACGACCCGTGTAACGGGAGATGTCATTCCTGCGTACCAGACCGTTCTGCCGAAAATAGTTGAACGACACGAAATATTTCGTAAAATCCGTTCCTCCGTTCAGCGAGACGTTGTGCTGGGTCTGGAATCCGTTCCGGGTGATCTCGTCAAACCAGTCCGTGTCACGCGGCGGAAAGAGAATCTCGGCATCCGTATAGCGGGGTTCGAACGCACGCGGCGCATCACTCTCAAGATTGCTGCCATATACGCCGATCCCGTTCTCCATCAGGTAGAGTTCCCGCAGATAGCGGTTGGTCTGACGCATGAAATCCCGGGCATCGAGCATCTCGAACTTCTTGGCAAAGAACTGTACGGATGCCGTTCCCGAGTAGGTCACCTTCGGTGCGCCGCTCTTTCCCTGTTTGGTCGTGATGAGGATCACGCCGTTTGCGGCCCGCGACCCGTAGATGGCCGTGGAGCTGGCATCCTTCAACACGTCGATAGACTCGATGTCATTGGGGTTGAGCGATCCGAGCACGTTGTCGGAGATGCTGCTCGTCGAGAGGTCCGAGGTTGACAAATCCCCCATAGGACTGACCGGGAAACCGTCGATAATCACCAGCGGGTCGTTACTCGCCTGCACGGAGGCTGCACCGCGGATCCGCAAAGTCGTGGCGGCTCCGGGCTGCGCACTGGTCAGATTCACCTGCAAACCGGCCGCCTTGCCAGCCAGCGCATGGGAGATCGAAGAGACGGTTCCCACCGGTTCATCCGACATTTTGATCGACGAGACGGCGCCCGTCAGATCCTTTTTCTTCATCGTGCCGTAACCGATGACCACCACATCCTCCAGATGTGTGTTGTCCTCCTGAAGGACGATCTCCAGTTCGGTACGAGCCGAGAGTTCCACAGTCCGGGATTGATAGCCCAGATAGGAGATCTCCAGCGAAGCCCCCGTCGGGGCCTCAAGTTCGAAACGGCCCTCGATATCGGAAGAGACTCCGGTGGTCGTTCCGCGGACAATGACGCTGGCTCCGACGATGGGTTGATGTTTGGCGTCCAGAACAACACCCCGATAATGCTGTCGGGAGGAAGCGGCTTCGGTCTTTTTTTTCGTGAGATAGATCTTTCCTTCGCGGATCTCGAACGCGATATCCGTCCGGGCGAAGACTCTCTCCAATACGGGTTTGAGCTCCTCATGCGAAGCCCGGATCGTGACGCGGCGCTGCGGGTCCACAGGTGGCTGCGTGTAGTAGAACACATATCCGGTCTGCATGCGGATCGTGTCCATGACGTGCTCGAGTGTGGCATCCCGACAATCCAACGTCACTCTTTGCGCCAGGGCGACGGGGCCCAGCCATAGAAAAACAAGCAACAAAGATAGTCTGACGTGTTTCATCTTCAGGGATTAGGTTAGTAACAGGTTCCGTGCGACGGGACGAAACAACTTCCGCCCGTCCGTCTTTCATAGAGATAGACAAACGAGCGGAATGAAAGTATGAGTCGAAGATTTATTTTTTTTCGGAACTGCAGACCGTGATTTGCCCGCCATCCCGGATAAAGCGCACGGGAGCAATGTATTCCATATCCTGCAGAATGGTCTCCAATGAGGCATGGGAAGCGGTAAAGGTGTAGCGGAATTCATTGACACGCTCATCCTCGATCAGGAAATCCACGTCGTAACGGCGCGACAGCACGGCAGCCACCTCCCGGAACGAGGCTCCCCGGAAGATCAGCTCATCCTCACGCCAGCGGGAGAATTCCGTCGTCTGGACATTTTGTTCGATCCGGACCTGACGGCTTGCGCGATCGTAAATCAGGCGGTCCGATGGCACCAGCCTGCGGCTCAGATCCTCTGTCGCGAACTCCACGCTTCCATGGTCCAGAGCCACGACAACCTCGGGATCCTCCGGATAGGCCTTCACGTCGAAAGAGGTTCCCAGGACCTTCACCTCTCCGTCGCGGAAATGCACGATAAAGGGGCGACGGCTTTCAGATGCCACCTCGAAATAGGCCTCACCCGAGAGGGTCACGGATCGTTCGCGCCATCCGAACCGTTCCGGATATTCGATCGTCGATCCGGCGTTCAGGAAGACGGTCGTGCCGTCCTGGAATGCGATTCGGATGCGTTCGCCCCGGTCTGCAACCTGTTCGACGAATGTCGTCGGAGCAAAAAGCACCCCGCCGAACTGCCGGTCCAGATAAACCCCTCCGGCAACCACGATCAACAACGGAATCACGACAGCTGCCGCACGCAGTGCCCAATGCCGCCACTTCGACCGTTGAATCTCCCGGTCAATCGACCGATAAATTGCCTCGGAGGGAATCTCCCGGGCAAGCGGTTGGCTCCGGTTTTCGAGTTCGTCGAAGCGTTCATCGAGAAGACGGCCGAGTTCCTGCTGCCCCTCGGGCGTTGCGAACCACGCGGCCACGGCATCGGCATCCATGGTCGATGCCCGGTTGTTCAACACATCGCGTATGATCTTTTCATTCATCATCCCCTAGCGTTTAATATAATAAAAAGGAGAATGACGGCAAGATCTCGCAAACGGGCTCTTAACAGTTTGATACTCTCCTGGTAATGAGACTTGATCGTATGAATGGAGACATGCAGTCGTTCGGCGATCTCCTCATTGGATAGTCCGCTTCGCTTCAACTGCACAACTTGTTGTTTCTGTAGGGGCAGCGTACAGATGGCCTGTTCGAGCCGTTGCAGGCGTTCTTTGCGATCGATTGTCTGGGAGGTGGCATTCTCCCATTCGGGACGGTGCTGCGCATAGCGGTAATTGGCCCGCACTGCGGTATTGTTATGCTGTATCCGATTCAGAATACAATGTTTGGTCATCGTGTAGAGATAATTTCTCAGACTTTCATGCACGATGATCCCGCTGCGATATTCCCACAATCGGGCAAAGACCCATTGTACAGTATCCGAGGCCTCGGCACGATCCTTCAACATGGTCAAAGCCAAGGTGTAAAGAATCGCGTGATAACGGTCGTAGACTGTTCGGAAAGCCTCATGATCTCCGGCTACCACACGTCGATACAAGGATATGTCGAGTTCATCCATTTCCGCAGTTTATTCGAAGATATTTGTTGGGGAATTGCAAGTTAGCAAAAATTTTCCATATGGCACACTTTTTTTGCTCATATCTCTGACGAAGGGAATCAGATCAACGACAGAATAAGGTAGGTGGCATTCTGGATCATATTGCAAAGAGACAAAAGGGGATTGAATTCTGCCTAAAGCAACGACTGCCCATACACGCAATTGAGGCATTGTCATAGCTGGTTTCATATGGCAATACTTATCTCTGGGACAGCGCGTGTGGGGAAAATGTGGGGAAAATCCGAAAAATAAAAATCGCTTAATCCGTATGTATCAACAGATTAAGCGATTTTACTGGTACCCGGAGCCGGGGTCGAACCGGCACGGCCATTACTGGCCACAGGATTTTAAGTCCGGCGTGTCTACCGATTCCACCATCCGGGCGCAGTCCTTTTCGCAAAAGACATCCGCAAAATTAGAAAATTATTCCGGATTTGCCAAAATCAAAAACCTTTTCATCGAAGATCCGACCAAAACCATCAGCCCCCGCCAAGACCACCAAGCTATCCGCCCCCGCCGAAACCACCAAGCCATCCGGATCCCGCCCGAATCCCGGCACTCAAACAACCGCCGAATCCACACAGGCAATGATCGCCGCATCGTCCCACGGCGAAAACCACCGGATCTCACCATCCCGCCGGAACCACGTGAGCTGCCGCTTGGCATAACGCCGCGAATTCCGCTTGATCAACGTTACCGCCTCCTCGTAACTCGTCCGACCCTCGAAATAGTCGAAAAACTCCCGGTAACCCACCGTCTGCAGGGCATTCAGCGACCGGTAGGGGTAGAGCGCACGCGCTTCAGCCTCCAATCCGTCAGCCAACATGCGGTCCACCCGGCGGTCGATCCGCTCGTAAAGCTCCTCGCGCGGAAGGTCGATCCCGATCTTCACAATCCCGAACGGGCGGGGAGTACGCTTCCCGGAACGCTGTTCGGAGTAGGGGCGTCCAGTCTGCAGGCACACCTCCAGCGCCCGCACGACCCGGGCCGGATTCTTGCGGTCAACCGCCTCATAATAAACCGGATCGAGTCTCCGAAGCTCCGCGGCCAACGCATCGACCCCCTCGGTTTCGAGACGCCGGCTCAACTCGGCACGCAACGCCGGATCCGCCTGCGGAAGATCATCCATCCCCTCGCACAGGGCCTTCACGTAGAGGCCCGAACCTCCGACCGCCACAACCCAGTCGTGTGTGGCAAACAGTCGTTCCAGGCACGACAACGCCTGGACGGCATACGCCCCGCAGTTCAAATTATCCTTGATATCATGCGACGCAATGAAATGATGCTCTGCGGCTTGCAACTGTTCTGCATCGGGCTGGGCCGTACCGATCGGCATCCCCCGGTAGAACTGGCGCGAATCGGTCGAAAGAATCGGAGCCCCGTAATGCTGCGCAAGACGGATGCTCAGATCCGTCTTGCCCGAACCCGTCGGCCCGACAATCACCAACAGCCGCTTAGTATTCATCGTCGTAGCTGTCGTCCCCCTCGAAATCCTTGAATTCACCCATCACCTCGTCGAAGGCCGATTCCTCCTCCTCGTCGTAGCGGTTCTTCCGGGGATCGTATTGGTCCGGAGCCTCGGCCCGCGCGAAGATCTCACGCGGATAAGTAGCTTCGGGGTCCGCCTCGCAGACGCCCGTCAGCTCCAGATAGTAGGCACGGTCGCCGAAGAGGTCGAACAGGTAGATCAGCCGATCGCGGTGGCGATGGATCAACTGTCCGAGCGTCACCCGATCCATCGTCTCGGGAGCATCCCCCGAACCGTCACCCATATCCATCAACGTGAATTCCCGCAGTTTCTCCCAGCGCTCGTCTGCCGTGAAGAACGAAGCCATACAATCCTCGTATTCGAGCGACTGCAGGATAAAACGGTGAAAATCAAGCAGGGTGCTGTCGTACATCACCTCATAATCGCGCAAGAAACTGTCGTTCTCGTCGCTCAACATCCGGAAACGGAAAACCATCGACATGGCAGTAATTTTTTCAATCCTTTTGCAAAGATAACATTTTTCAAC
Organism: uncultured Alistipes sp.; assembly: GCA_944321755.1. GTDB lineage: Bacteria > Bacteroidota > Bacteroidia > Bacteroidales > Rikenellaceae > Alistipes. The sequence continues at coordinate 4,473 of CALUMM010000029.1, read as the reverse complement.
CATTCAGGGGCGCCAGCCAGGCAATCACGTCGCGGTCGTCGGGATAGTCGGTCAGCGACGGGGACTGGGCCTGTCCGAAGGCAGCCCGACGGCTGTGGGGCAGGCACTCCGTGACGACGCACTGCAGCTCGTCGTCGTGCTCCGACAACCACGCCGCAACCTCCTCCAACGAGTCGTAATGCGTGCAGGCGATCCGGCTCAGGGCATTTGGGAAGGCGCGCTGCTCGACCAGCACCGCCGACCCCAGGTCGACGAAGGGCGTGCCCTGCATCTCCAGCAGCGCCTTCTGCTGGAGGTAATTATTTCGATATTTGGCGTTTACATGCGGCATTTCAAGCCGAGGTTCAAGACCTTTCGGAAGGAACAGCAGCGACACGTTGCGGCATCCCAGTCCGGAATAGGCCCAGATGTCGTCCGACAGGGCTGCCCATTGCTCCGGCGTCTCGGAACCCGAAAGCACCGCAACCGACTGGCGGCTCCCCCGCAGCAGCGAGGGAATTCCGGCATAGTGCGACCGAAAATAGCGGTTGGCATTGTCGCTGCCCGTGGCGATCACGGCATCGACCGCCATGCCCTCCTCGTAGAAGGCAACCGCCACAGAAGGATCAATTGCCCGGAGCTGCGCCACCACATACTCCATCAGCACGCGGTCCTTGGCCGAGGGTTTGACCAGGCAGCGATGGCCGCCGACCAACACGCACAGCAGGTCGAAAAAACCCACCAACGGGATATTCCCCGCCATGACAACCAGCACGTTGCGCGACCTGTGCGGCTGTTGCAGCCACGGGTAGGCCGCCACCCACGCTGCGAGCCGCTCGCGGCGCAGCATCCCGTCGGCCAGCGTCCGCACCGCACGCACGATCTCCTCCGGCTGGAACCAGCCGTTCGCGGCGCAGGCCGCCCCGACAACCGCCCGCGAGGCGGCGTCTTCACCGAACGTGCCGAGGCGTTCGCCCAATTCGGAAAAGAGGGTAACTGCATTTTTCATCGTCGCAAAGATACGATTTCGTGCGGAATATTCCGGAGAATCCGCCGGGATTTTTCCGGGGAGGAGGGGAACAAAAATGGCGCGGACGGCTGCCGCACTACGGTTCCGCAGCCCCGTCGAGCAGCGACGTAAGCTGTCGGTTGGCCGTGTCGATAACCGAATTCTCCAGCAGCGAGAGGTAAATTTGCGTCGTGCGCTCCGAGGTGTGTCCCATCCCGGCACTGATCACCGATATCGGAATGTTGTGGTTCCGGGCCGCCGTCGCCCAACTGTGACGGGCCGTATAGGAGGAGAGACCGTATTCGAGTTCCAGAAGCCCGGAGAGGACCTTCAACTGACGGTTGTAGTAGTTCAGCGCCGTCTGGTACTGGACATAGGCTTCGGCGGCATCTTCGGCCCGCAGCACCGGAAGCACATAGACCGGAGAGGAACTTGCGTACTTGTCGATGATACGCTGTACGACCGGCTCGATCCGCACGCACAACTGCTGGCGTGTCTTGTGCCGCGTATAGCAGATCATGCCGTTGCGGATGTTCGTCTTCCGCAGGTAGGCCATATCCACGAAGGCCATGCCACGGGTGCAGTAGCTGAAGATGAAGAGGTCCCGCGCCCGGGTCAGCGAGTCCGAATGGCGCAGGTCGAGCTGGAACAGGCGGGCGATGATCCGTTCGTCGACGGCCCGTTTGCGCGTGGTGTCGACCCCCGTGTAGACGTGACGGAAAGGGTAGGACTGCTCCACAAGGTGAAGACGCACGGCCTTGTTGTAGACCGAGCGCAGGATCCGCATGTAGAACGATACGGAATTCCGGACGATGCCGCGCTGCTCCAGCGCCGCACCATAGTGCTCCACCACCTGCTCGGTCAGCGCCTGGAAGGGAAGGTCCTCGCCGTTGAAGTAGGCCGAAAGGCTGTTCAGCGCCCGGTGGTAGTTGCGCGCCGTGCCGAAACGACGGCTCGCTTCGAGCTGGTCGATCTGCTGCCGCATGAAGGCCAGGATCGTCGTCTGATGCTGCGGAACCCGAAACTGATGTTCGATCTCCCCGACGTCGTAGTCCCGGTCCGCAAGTTCGAAGCGATGGATGATCCGGTTCAACGCCGCAAGGTCACTCTCGATCCGGAACTGCACAAACGAATCCGATCCCGCAACGGCAAGCTGCCGACGACTCGTCTCCCACTCCTCGGGATGCAGGCGGAGCGGAGTCGGAATCCGAAGCATTTTGCCGCGGTGCGACACCTGATAGTAGATGGAACCCGTTCTCCCCGGAACGGTCGATTTCCGGAATTTTACCTTTACTGTTGCCATAATCGTGTTGGAATAAGTTGCCTCACATCCCGTAAGTTTAAGCAACATGCGGCAAAATCCACTCCACACGGACGTAACAATACGCCAAAAAGAACTCCGATCCCGCAAAATCGGACAAAATACAGGCCTCTCCCCCGAGATTTCATACAAATCCGGAGAAAAGAACCGCAACAGAAAAAATATCGAAAAAATCGCTCAGATCCGGAAAAACAACATCACGAAAATCAACAGATAGTCCTTCAGCGAAAGCCGCAGTTTGCTCATCGCCGTCTGCAACTCCCGATCCACCTTCTTCAAGGTGATCCCGTTGCTGTCGGCGATCTCCTTGTAGCTCTGACCGCCGAACTTGTGCGCCGTGAATATCTGTCGGCGAAGCTCCGGCATCTGCTCCAACTGCCTGCGGCAGATATCCATGATCTCCGAACGGAACAGTTCATTGGGATCGCAGCACTCGATCGTCCGCGTATAGTAATCCATCACCCCGCGCTCCTTCATCAGGATCTTCTCATAAACGGCCCGTTCGAGACGCCGGCTGCGGCGGTACTCCAGGCACCGGTTCCTCACAACCTGGAACAGATAGGCCTCCAGATTCACCGGTTCGAGACTCGCCCGCCGGTTCCATACCGCGGTGAAACTGTCGTTCACGATATCCTTGGCCGTGTCCCGGTCGCGCACGAAGGCATACGCAACGGCACACAACTTCCGCTCGCAGCGATGAAAAAGCTGCTCGAACAACTCCTGGGTCAAACCGTTTGTCTCCGTTCCCTGCATGGTTCCGTGCTGTTCCGACAAAGGTATAAAAAATTTATTGCAAACACCACGGCCGGGTGCGTTTTCAAATCCCGATCCCGGATCCGGCACCCCGATACAAGAGGGAGCGATTTAATAAATAATTTTATTTGCACGCCGGGGGGGGGTATCTCGCGCTCCCGTGCATTAATATTACAGAAGAGACCCAAAAACCGATACGATGAAACACGAAATCCCGGATACGCTCCTCTTCCGATTCTTCGCCGGTCAAGCCTCCAACGAGGAGACCGACCGGATTGCCGCCTGGCTGAACGAAAATCCCGAGGAGCACCAGAAACGCCTGAACGAAACCCACGACCTGTTCCTGCTCAGCATCATGAACGAACCGGAACTGACGCCCGAAGCCGACAAAAATCCCCTGTACAGGATCCGGCACGCCAGGATCTTCCGACAGGCCTGCGGTATCGCCGCGGCGCTGCTCCTCGCTTTCGGCATCAGCTACCTCCTCTTCTCCCAGCGGTTGGAGCGGATGGTCCGCCAAACCACGTCGATCGAGGCGCCGGCCGGACAGCACATCCGGCTCGCACTCGCGGACGGTACGCTCGTCCGCCTCAATTCGAAGAGCCGCATCACCTACCCGGCACTCTTCAACGGCCGCGAACGCCGCGTCCGGTTGGAGGGCGAGGCGATGTTCGACGTCAAGCACGATGCGGAACACCCCTTCATCGTGGAGACTTTCGCCTGCGACGTCGAGGTCCGCGGCACGCAGTTCAACGTGCTGGCCGACGAACAGACACACGAATTCTCGACGGCCCTCTTCCAGGGATGCGTCGCCGTGCGCAACAAACTGATCGACGAACAGATCCTGATGGAACCCAATACGGTCGTCGACCTGAGAAACGGGCACCTCTATCTCGACGAACTCGCAAACCGCGACGACTATCTCTGGACCGAAGGCATCGTCTCCTTCGGCGGGAACAGTTTCGAGCAGATTGTCGCCAAACTCGAAAAATACTACGGCGTAGAGGTCGTCGTCGAACGCCGGGAAACCCCGGTCATCCGTTACAAGCACCTGAAGGTCAGAACGGCAGAAGGCGTGGATCATGCCCTGCGGGTCCTGCAGCGCGCTTCGGACTTCACCTTCGAATACGACAACGCCTCGAACCGCATCTTCATACGCTGACCCGGGCGTCAGAATCGGGAACCCTTATTGTCGGAATTCAAAAAAACTGCCTGCCTATGATATAAGAACGCGCAAACCCATGACCCTCTCTTTTTTGGCTTACGCATAAAAAAGGCCCGCGGGCGTTGCAGCACCCGCAGACCGCAGTTCAGCCAAAAATACCAATCGATTTTTACTTGAACCTTAACTCACAAATGTATGAATAAAAAGATTATTCAGCAAATCCGTCTGCATATTCTTTTGTTCGTT